>JBCCKK010000006.1:0-28531 GCA_039027395.1 Verrucomicrobiota bacterium
ATTATTGAAGCCATGGGACGTCGTTCCGGCTATCTCGCTATGATGAGCACCATTAGTACCGGTTCCCAAGTCGCCGTAATTCCCGAGTATCGAGTCAATATCGACAAGGTCATGGATTCGTTAAATCGTCGGATCCAGCGAAAGCATAACAATAGTGTAGTGATCGTTGCCGAAGGTGTCTCTTCGGGAGCAGACTTTACAGAGCGCATGGAGGAAGCACGCTCGAATCATCCTGATTTTCGCCAAGAAATTCGCCTGACGGTTTTGGGCCATGTTCAACGGGGTGGAGCTCCTACCCATTTCGACCGTCTTCTAGCAAGCCGCATGGGTGAGTTTGCCGTCTTGGCACTTGCTCATGGCGAGAGTGGATGCATGGTTGCTTCGGTCGGCGGCAAAATGCAGCTAAGAGACTTCGATCAAGTTCTAGGTAAGAAGAAAAGCCTTCCTGCCGATGCGATACGACTTGCTCGCAATCTTGGTATTGAGTTCGGTGACACCGTCGAACTTTAATCCTCGCATTTCCAGAAGCCAGCCCGGTATTGCGCAACAGCCAAGGCGGCGTAATTTCCGATTTCATCTCCTAGCGCTGCAGGCACGATTTCGCAAACACCTAAAGAGCGATCAAGACATTCGGACTTCAGCACTCTCCTCATTGATGGCTCCAGGAAAGGACGGCACCGCTCAAAAACACTGCCAATCACAATTCGCTCGGGATTAAGAATGTCGATCAGGATCGCAAGCGCTTGGCCGTAACGCTGACCCACATCTTCAAAAATCTCCAGAGCTTTGCGATCTCCCTTCTTAGCTGCCGCGGCAAGAGACTTTGCCGTGATGTCACCAATGTCCCCCGGATTAAAGGCAACTTCACCGTCCTTTGATATAGCCACTGCCTGAGCAACCTGTGCTATCCCACCACCGCTACAAAACCCTTCAACCGATCCAACTTTTCCATAGCCTGTAGGCCCCTGGTCGCTTAGCCGCACGTGGCCGATCTCACCCGCAGAACCACTGATGCCCTCATAGAGTTGTCCATTGAGAATCATTCCAGCACCAAAACCGGTTCCCGCCGTCACGAACATCATGTTTCTCGACTTCTCACCTGCACCGAACCGCCACTCTGCAAGCGCACCAGCATTCGCGTCATTCATTAAATAGGCTTTGCAGGTAAAATGATCTTCAAGCCGCTCGACAATTCTAATATCTTTCCATCCCGGAAGATTAGGTGGTTCCTGGATTATTCCCTTGAGCCGATCTAGTGGGTCTCCACATGCCACGCCAATCAGAGCGTCATGATCTGGCACCATCAGATCCAGTTCCCGAAAGACCCGTTTGAGTGTGGTATCCGCATCTCCAGTTTCAAATGCAACCACCTCCTCCGGTACACCACTCTTGTTTCCTCGAATGACAGCGGTCTTCGTTCCGCCGATATCGACACCAAACAAATGAGGTAAATCCATTTCTAAAGTCTGTGCTGCTTTTGACGGCTTTGCCAGCTCTTCTCCCAAATGGAGGAAACTATTTATCCTATTTTTTCACAGAAATAGAAACTTCCACATTGCCAAAACAAAAGGCCGGAGGCATGCTTCCCGTTCCAAGAACGGTGTGGTGGCTGAGTGGTCTAAAGCAACGGTTTGCTAAATCGTCGTACCGCAAGGTACCGAGGGTTCGAATCCCTCCCGCACCGCGCGAAGCCCGCACTCCCCGAGCAAAGTGAGGATATTCGAACCCGACCAAGTGGGTTTGGTGCACTTCGCGCCAGTGAAATTCAAATAAGCGAAGCTCAATCTCTGCATAACGATTCTAAAAGAATCGGTCATCCCTCCCGCACCGCAGCTTAGAGATCTCCCACAGTCGGATCATTACCTCCAGGACCCATGGGGACAATTTTCTTAACGACACGATCAACACCGTCTTTGGCAATCACACTCATCGTGTAGGATTTCTGTGCATTCAGATACCAAGCCAAACTAGATCCAAACTGCCCCTTCTCTTCAAGCTGTTGAGCTTTTCTCAATTGCCTGACAAAATCTGCCGCCTGGGTTGTTAACTCGGCACGTAGTTGGTTAATCTGCGAGTCGTAGTCAAATCGATCAATGACCAGCTCAATACATTCCCAAGCTCCTGCATGATCCCCTCGTGAGCTGAGCTCCTTGGCCCGCATCATCGTTCCTTCGAGCTGATGCATTTGTCCTAGAACCTCCTTTAACTCGTCCTGACGATCTGGATAGAGAGCAACGGCTGCAATATACCTTACCTGATTATCAAAGATTTCCCGATACCCCTTGGTCTGCATAAGCCGATCCAGCTCGGTAAGCGCTTGCTGCTGGGCATCTGCTTGAGTGAAAATCTCTTTGGTAAACTCGGAAAGATCCGGATTTCGAGGCCAAATTTCAGCTGCCGCTTTTAATTCCTTTTCCAACGATGCCTTGTCTCCAGAGGTGGCGGCAGATCTCGCTTTAACTAAATGCATTGAACTAACCGTCTTCGCGGTTTGGATGGCCGCTTGAGCCTTAGAAGCGTCAAAGTCTTCAGCCATTGCCTCTAACTGGTTGACGCGCTTTTCTGCCAAGCTGTAGTCACGGACCTCGATAGCTGAAAGAAGCTGGTTTCGTTTCTGTTGAAAATCTAAGACTCGTCTTTTTTCTTTCCTTTCAAGCGAGCGAACCACCGGGAGGTATTGGCCAATTGCAAAAGCCTCCTGGAGACGCTCGGTCGCTCCCGAAAGCTCCTTACGTTCTAACAGAAAATGAAACGCTTCCACCCCTTCTTCCACATCACTAATGGCTTGCTGGGCCAGGGATTCAATAATTGCCAACGTCGGAGGACTTCCAGATGTTTCTGTAAACGTTTTTTCTAACTCTCCTCCGACTCGAAGCTTGGTGTCTCCGTCACTAAAAACACCGTGGTAAAATCGAATTGCCAACAACACATGTTCGAACCGTCGCTGCATGAAAAACTGCGTAATTAATAATTGGAAATTGATTTTAGCCTGAACCTCAGAAAGCTCCCGTTTCGCGCGATTTGCTACAATCATCGCTTCCAACTCTGCAGCACGCTTGACATAGGGAGCCATTTCCATGTCTCGCCGCAGTTGCTGTTCTTCTAACCAAACTTTGGCTGCGGCTTCGTTTTTCGGAGGTGTTTTTCTAAGGCCACCGCTGATACTTGTTTTTGCATTCCATTGAGCTAGCTCGGATTCTCTTTGTAGACTTGAATTCGACCGTACTAAGCGATCTTGTTCATTTTGGGCTAACCAGACGTTGTAAATCGTGCTGGCCAAAGCATCACAGAGATTAGCATCGATATCATAACCAGAGGCTTTAGGAAGAAGCTCGACTGCTCGGTCGACATCAGAGCCAGAAAGGCTACTCTTTCCCAACATCTTCATCATCCGATCAAGAAGTTCGCGATATTCTTTCTCAGACTTAGATGTTTCTGCCTTTGTATTGAGATAACGCTCAAACTGTGACCGGAAGAGACGGTTGTTTTCAATGTTCCAAAGCTTTCCATCCCAACTCACCGTTCCCGTCGCCATATCAACGAAGGGAAGATCCTCGCCGAGTCCGAGTCCTTTTGAAGTCGGCTTTTCAGGCGACCGAGAAACCGTTGTATTGGAAGGCTGACTTGGAGCTGCTGATGGACTAGTGCCACCGCCACCCGAAGGACCAATAAAATCGGGGGATTGAGCTAACGCCACAGCCGATATACAGGCCAAAAAACCACCGATGATGCACCCAATCCTCATGATTTATCCATCTCCAACACCCTTAGCAACCCATTTTCGACAACCTCGATCTTCATAACAAATTTTTGCCCTCTCTGGATATTCGTATCGTTGAGATCCGCGGGAATCAAAACCGGCACGAGATATTCATCGCGAGACTGGTCGACTTGCACAGAAAATAGGCGGCCGAATGAAGAGGACCAAGCTAGCGAGTGGTTAATCACCCCCTCCAACTTATAGGTATTTCCCCTGAGACTATTGGCATTCTCAAGATAAGCTTCCACCTGTAACTCAGGAAGTGTCCGAAATGAAGTGTCTTCTGTTTGAACAAAAAAGTAAGCGGCTAACATTAAAATCCCAAGGAAACCGAGCCCCAAGATGACGTGCAGAGGAGAAAATCGAGAGCGAGCGCGGCGGGACATATAGGTATCAGCAATTAAACTTCCTTAAAGCCTAAAGGTTGCGGCAAAAGTGCCAATCATAATCATTCAGCCCATTGGCTCTTTGAAAGTCCCAACCAGGCAATGAAAACTCCAACCCCTAGATGAACCATCAAGATAAAGTAGCAATTTGAGACCTCAGCAACAGGCGTATTCGAAATCTGGATAACAAGATCGTAAAACCGCGTCTCTCTCAAAGCCTGCAGATAGCCAGACCAGGCCCAATACGCCGCAATAAAGGGCCGAATCAGAGGGGCAAGAAGTTCAGGAAGCGCCAAAACTGTCCCTGACAAAGGTAATTGGAAGCCGACTAAATAAATTGAAATCAATGAGGCCTGCTCAGACGTCTTCGCCCAAGCTGAAATCGCTAGACTCGTTACTGTCATTGCGGCATTGACCCAGAATAAGAGCCAAAATTGAACGGTCCAATCTCCTGGAATATTACAAATAGTCTTTACAAACCAAGCCATCCAAAACGATTGGGCCCCCACCAACGGAAGTAAAAAGCACAACTTAGAGATTAGTGTAGCCACACTACTCACCCCGGAGAGTTTTTCCTTCTCGAGAATATGGCGTTCATTGGCTATTTCACGTGCGGCATTGTTCGCTCCCATCAACGTCAGCAGAATGACCTGGAACATGACAAGCCCTGAAACCAAACTACCTACACGACTGGTCTGAATCGTATATTCCAGCCGCTCCTTGAGATATTCGACAACGTTTTGTTCCATCGCCAAGCTCATGTTGCGAATCTCAGGAAGCCCCTCGTACGCAAACAACACAACCACCGCAGGGAACGTAAAGATCAGCGCTAGCTGTAGGCCAATTTGAGCTGGATCTCTTAGAAATAGACGAAACCGACGAAACATCAAAACCCACGCTTGCCAGGGGGCGAACGGAACACTCATCACGGATGTCGATTCGGTTTCTTCCTGGCCGTCAGCAACTGCGCTCGCCGTTTCGACTGATGCCATCGCTTCTCGATTTTGATTCAGCGAGGATTGTTCATAGGGACGATAGAGATCAAAACGTTCTAACCAAAATTCCAAAGGCTGTTGGCTTAAAGCAGGAAAAACCTCATCAGCCGCGGATACTTGAAAAAACGATAGCAAATGATCCGGCGGTCCGTGATAGACCAAACGTCCAGCCACTAAAACTGTAATACTATCGTATTGATGTAAGTGTCTGAGACTATGTGTCACCGAAAGCACTACCCTTCCCTGATCTTCAACTAGTGATGCCATTAACTGAACGATTTCGTCCTCACTCTTAGGATCGAGACCGCTAGTGACCTCATCACAGAGAAGTAAGGTCGGACGAGTCACAAGCTCTAACGCGAGCCCTAATCGGCGTTGTTGCCCACCGGAAAGCACCTCGGATCTGCGGTCTGCAATCTCAAGCAGCCCAACCCGACTCAACACATGCTCGGTCCAAGCATCTGCATCCATTTGGCGGTCTCCACCGGTGGTCCGCAACTGAGTCGCTGTTCTTACAACCTCACGAACCGTCAGTCGATTGTGAAAGATAGAAAATTGCGGAACATATCCCAATTCCGATGGATGAAAATCCTCATCTTCATCGAGGTTTCGACCCATCCAAAAAATCTCACCATCTTCAGGCTCAAGTAATCCCGCAATTGTTTTTAGAAGCGTGCTTTTGCCACATCCCGAGGGCCCAACAATTGCCCCGAAATGCCCCCGATTGATATTGAGATCGATTTGGTCGAGAAGAGCGTGATCACTAGACCCCGTCGGCGATAAAACACGTATTCCTTTGAGATTTAGCACAACGCAAAGATGCTAAGAAGAATCCAACGATTTGCCAATGACCGCTTTTAGCTTTTCTGTCTTTCTGAAATCCCTCTAATGAAGAAACAATGAAACAGATACTTTGGATTGCCCTGCCGATTGCGGGGATAGGACTGCTACTTATCGTTTTCTTTGCCGTTGTTTTAGGGGTTCCCCACTTTTTTCTCAAGAGCAACCATCTGAGGCAGATTCTCACTTCAGAGACAAATGAGCGCTTTGGCACTGAGGGACAATGGATGCCCTTCGAGCTCAAAAATTGGCAGTTACACAGTGCCGGATACGACGGAACCGGAGATAGCAGAAGCGTGGTCGAAACCATGCGAATTGAGAACGTGCAAATCCAATTAGACTGGATGGCTCTACTTCGGCGCAGCTGGAAAGTCACGCTGATCGAGGTTAAACACGTTTCCATCGAAATGCGACAGCCACCGGACAAGGCCAAACCTGCTACCACCCCTCGCAATATGCCGTCTATTTCGCCTCTCGCGGCTCTGCTTCCTCGGGATTACCAAATCGATCGAATCAACTTTTCGAATATCGATGTCACTTGGAGAACAAAAGACTCCGAGTACCAGGTGACAGATGTGGTCGCTGAGCTCACCCCTTCCATATCAAACAATTGGTCCGCGTCTCTAAAATCAGGAACATTCTCTCCACCTAGCCGAAGCAAATGGAAACTCAATAGCGGCCGAGCGATCTACCAGAACAACGAGGTGTCTCTTGATCGGTTAGAATGGTTTGGAGAGCAGGCAGGATTAGTTACCATTAATGGCGCAATTGAAATCGAACCGAATCTCAAAGCTAAACTCGATTTTCAGGGAAAAGGAGTGCCTGCTTCCGCCCTTCTAGAAAGTAAGTGGCAAAGCTTTGTTCAGGGTACGATCAATACGCGGGCCACCGCAACCATCGATTTGAAATCGGTCACTATTTCGGGCGAAGCTTCTGGCAATCTGATCCGTCTCATTGGAATTCCCCAACTGGCTTCATTGTCTATCGCGACAGGCATCCGAGAATGGACCGAACTACCTTTGGATACTGCGTGGATGGAATTCAAATATGCAGATGAAGTTTTGACGATTGATAAATCAATTTTCGAATCTTCCCAACTATGCCGACTTGAAGGCTCTGTGAGTATTGAAGACGATAACCTAAGTGGAACCTATCAGGTGGGGGTGCGAGACCCAGTCGTTCGTAAAATCCCAGGGGCAAAACTTTCCGTCTTCAGTCTCGAACAAGGTGGCTTTCACTGGGCACAGCCACCCATGCAACTTTCGGGAACAATGAAGGCACCTAAAGAAGACCTTTCTCCACGGCTAAAGACTGCTGCTCTTAATGTAATTCAGGATCGGATCGAAAAAGGGATGCAAAAAGGCTTAGACTATCTGGATGGCCTCTTTAACGCTCGATGAAGGTTATTCGATCTTAAATTTACCCGAACTTTGCCGTCTCCAAGAATTTGACATTTTGTCGTAAAGATCTTGAAGCTGGTCCTTTGAAGGAACACGGTATTCTACCGTGTGTGCATGTGTTGTGGTCGGATATGATTTTACAACCGCACTTTCAATTTGCCCGGTCACACTTACTTTCTCTTTCACTTGATCCAATTTGTCTTGGGCCTGGTCTACCAAAGATTGCCCGATTCCCCGAGGCGTTCGAACATCCCGATTCCGATCAGCAAAATAAAACCGAGCCACGGTTTTACCCGTCGTGTCGACTGTCAACTCATCAATAGCTAACACCCCGTCGACATAATAGCGGTGCAGACTAATACTTGTAATCTTGGAAACATCCACACGGTAGCTTCCATCGGGCGTCTCGACTTCATAGATACGTAACCGACTCTGCTCAGTCTGTGCCTCTAGATGTGGCAAAAGAAAACCGAGGACAACTAACCCTAGAATAATTTTAAACGGATACCTCATATTCACTTTCTTCTCGATTCGAAAATTAGCTAACTCGTACTTGATACGA
Organism: Verrucomicrobiota bacterium; assembly: GCA_039027395.1. Taxonomy (GTDB): domain Bacteria; phylum Verrucomicrobiota; class Verrucomicrobiia; order Methylacidiphilales; family JBCBYL01; genus JBCCKK01. The sequence goes on from JBCCKK010000006.1 coordinate 7,944, forward strand.
CCTCCAGCTCCATCGATTCGACTTTCACAGATCGAACGTTCTCTAATAAAACCTCCAAAGACTGCAAAAGTTGCTGCCGGATAGGAGTCCCACGAGCCGCCAAATCTCTTTGTTGAATTTCATACTCACGTTTTCCTTCCTGCGTTTCAATGTACACTGGATGAAAGCCCCACTCTCTCAAATCATAAGGACTAGCCTGCATATCTAACACACGTGCTTTCACTGCAAGCTCGAAGGCATCTAAAATAAGCTCTGAAGAGATCCAAGGGTAATATTTGTAGGCCCACTTGTACAAATCCATGTTAGCGTGAATGCATCCACATTGGTCGAACTCACCCCGATTGCTAGAGGTCAATGCATGCCGATTCTTAGGCTGAGCCGCTGGTGTAAAAAACCGAAAAGCGTCGTAGTGCGTGCATTTGAGCGGATGAGCGTCAACGATCCGTGCGAGTTCATTCGAGTCGAAACGCAGTGGAACGTCATGACGGGGCCTTTCGCTTCGATAAACCATGGCCCACTCATGCATACCAAAACACGAGAACAAAGGTGTTCTCATTTCCATCCCTCGCAAGTAGTCTACGATCCACTCCAAGCCCGAAATCCGTTTTGCAGGAAACGCTCTGGCATCTTCACGTGATAGTCTACCGGGTGACCAGCAACGAAGCTGGGCCGGACGAAACGAATAATACTCAAACAAAAAATCGTAAACCGGATGCCTTTCCCCCGATCCACGATGTTGCAACAGCGGCTTTAACACACCTTCCACCCGAGAGCCAAAACGCTCCTTGTCGCAATTATGAATTGGAGTAGACAACACGCTAATCAAGATTGGTTTATAAACGCAAATACTTAGGCAGACGAGCCTTTCTTCCTACGAACTTGTGACGGTGTTCGGGTATAATATCGATAAAAATTTGCAGAAAAATGCTGACTCGAAGAAAAACCGAGCTCGAGAGCAATGTCGGTAATACTTTGATCACTCATACTCAATCGTCTCCAGGCCTCTTCCAATCGCTTGGTGATTAAATACTGCTTAGGCGTTTGGCCATACTCTTTTTTGAATACATCAATGAGATGCGGGATGGAGATTCCACAAATCGCCGCCAATTCCTCAAGTTTCCATACATGGCCCAAGTTCTGTTCGATTAATTCACGCGCTCGCTGGGCAGCAGGATGGTAGAGACGAGACTTTTGCTCCCCCATTCCCTCCAGAAGGCGTCCCACTTCTGAGCACAGGACACTTAGATAGGATTCGACGATTTCCCATTTGTAAGAAGAATTCATGGTAAGTTCCCGCATTAACCCCTGGAACGGAAGCTGAAGTGCATGTCCTTGGCTACCGAATGATGCTTTCTCGAGGGAAGCCAGCGCCTGTTGTCGTTCATTCGATAAATAGTGCCCATCAAAAACGCAATAGAAGAAATGAGGCGTGCGACCCGTAAAGCGTGAGAGGCGGTGACGAACTCCCCTCTTAATCAGATAGTATCCATGTGCCGATAATCGATAGGTCTTCTTTCCAATCTCCCAATAAGATGTCCCCACGGGTTGATAATAGAGTTCCAAGCCTTGATTCGTATGCCACTGAATGTCCCAATCCTTGGGAGCCCAAATCTCACCTCCTTCAAGAAAGCCTGTATCTGGATCATCTTGGTTTCGAGAGGCATAAAATCCGGCTAAACGGCTCTGCGGTCGATAAAATCTCATAATTATGAAAATCCGAATATTTTATACACTCTTCCGCATTAAACGAAAGCGTTTCCGCGAAAGGTTCTTCATGATTGTGAGATGCAAAACAATGCCCGTCCTGTCCAACTCCTCTGTATCGGCTGCGGCGCCATTACGGACGCTCATTTTCGAGATCTAGAAAATCATAAGGATCAAGTGCGAGTAGCGGCTATCTGTGATCCGTCAGAATCTGCACGAAGCGTAATGTTACAAAAGCTTCCCGACGGAAGATCCGTCCAAAGCTTTTCCGATTATCGTGAGGCGATTTCCAGACTTGAAGGAGCGATTGATGGAGCGATCATTACGACTCCTCATTTTTTACACTTTCCACAGGCCAAGGCCTGTGTTGAAGCCGGAATCCCGGTGCTTGTTGAAAAACCCATCTGCAACAATGTTCAAGAAGCGAAAGACCTTTTAGCACTTTCAAACCAACATAATGTACTCGTAGTCGCCGGACAGAACCGACGCTATGAATATCAAGCACGGTGGCTGAAAAACTGGATTCAAAGTAATTCCGATTTGTTTGGTGAAATTCGAAGTTTTGATCTGCGCGGTTGGCAAAATGTTGCTGCTTGGATTGCCGATAAACCCGACAAAACGGGAGACTTTTGGATCTTCGACAAAAAGCGAGCAGGAGGCGGTGTCGTCGTTAGTCTTCTCGTTCACTATATCGACATGGTGCGCTATTTGACGGGAATCGATTTTGCAGAGGTCTCAGCAAAGGGCCGGTTTGACCCTCCATTTAAAAACGGCGCAGAATCGTCATGCTGTGCCTTGCTCACCCTCTCCAATGGAGCTGTTGGAACCATGCATGCCAATTATCTAACACCTCAAACACTTAAAACCCACGAAGTGTTTAACCTCATAGGAGAACATGGATATATCGGAAATGAACAGGGTTGGAAGTACGGATCAACCGAAGGTCAACAGCCGGACGGCTGGCACTTCCAATACAAAAACATAAAGGATGTTCCCGAAGCTCCAAGCGATTGTCATTCGAGCTTCACTCTACAGCTTCATGCCTTTGCCAATGCCGTTCGAACTAACACAAAGCCGATCAGCCATATCGAAGAAAACTTCAATACCATGGCTACTATCGAGGCCATCTATCAAAGCCTAGAGAATGACGGTGCAGCCACTCAGGTGATGCCAACTCCAATACTGAGCACTCATTAACACCACGAACGCTATGCAGGTTCTGATTGAGAAGAGTCAAATCGTATTCTCGAGCACTGCAGGATGTGCCGGTCGTTATATTCTGGACGACCGATTCAAGCCTTATATCCACCCGCTTAAGACACCTAAAGGACACGTCGTGACAGTGGCATTACCTCATGACCACCGTCATCACAAAGGACTGATGTATGCACTTCGATTTGCCGACCTCAATTTTTGGGAAGAGGATCCAGGGTCAGGCGCCTGCGGAATCCAAGAGATCTTAAAAACAGAACCTATCGCTAATGGATTTTCACAATCACTTCTCTGGAAAGAAGAGCATGGGACTCTCCAAACCTACGAGGAACTACGAACCATTACCTGTCAGCTCAATGAGTTGTCGTCCGCGTATGTCTGGTCATGGCGTTCTCAACGCAACGCACTGCGCCCTCATCGCCTCATTAAGAGCCCATGGAGTCGAGAGATGGAAAATGGACGATTAATCAACTATCACGGGCTTGGTATTCGTCTTCCCTGGGGCTGGTCCTTCTCCGGGGAGAGCGCCCCTGGTATCGAATCGAATGGCCAAGACGCTTATGCGACCGACACATGCGGTTCATCGGCTTCCAAAGTTGGAATGCGCGGCCCGATCGATGGCCACTGGTCACCGCCGATCGCCGCAGTCACTATAAAACAAGATGGCGACTATGGCTGGTTTGTTCTCAAAGAAGGATTCCCATATTTGAGTGTAGGGCCAAGTAATTTGAGGGAAATCGATGTTGGCCGGGGTCAAGAGTTCGACGAGCACTTTCAGATCATCGTGGAGGATCGATGAAAGCGACTGAACGCCCCAATATTGTCTTCATCATGGCAGACGATCATGCCCCCCATGCTCTAAGTTGCTACGGAAGCCGGATCAATCGAACGCCCAACTTAGACCGTTTGGCCAAGGAAGGGATGCGATTCACCCACTGCTTTGACACCGTTTCCCTCTGTGCCCCGAGTCGAGCGTCTCTTCTCACCAGCAAATACTGTCATAAACATGGATTCATTAAAAATGAAGGGCCCCCTTTCGATGGAGCCCAGCAAACCGTTCCCAAACTCATGCAGCAGGCTGGCTACCGGACTGGTATCGTTGGCAAATGGCATCTTGGCTCCCAGCCGACTGGATTCGATTACTACGATGTGATACCAGGCCATGGAAAATTTTGGGACTGCCCGTTTAAGACAACGGGTGATCCATGGCAAAACGGAGACAAAGGCGGCCAAATCCAAAAAGGATATCTAACCGATATCATAACAGAGCGCTCGATCAATTGGTTAAACTGTCAGAAGAACACTCATCCGTTTTTTTTGATGGTGCATCATAAGGCACCTCATCAGCCCTATCATTACCCCGATCGCTACCGCAATCTTTACTCAGGCGATCTTCCCCTTCCCGACACATTCTGGGATACTTGGGATTCCCGGGATGCTTTAGCCGATACCCCGGGTCGGTGGTCCAAACTTGAAAACATAACCGACTATGATCTCCAAGGCGACGAACTTGGAGATTGTCCAATTCCTGACCGATCGGATATTCGTCGGTTTCGTCAATGGGCCTATCAAACGCTTTTTAAAGGCTACCTTCGCCTCGTTGCCTCGCTTGATGATAGTGTTGAGCACATCCTCAAGGCACTTGAGGAGAAAGGTATATTGGACAACACCCTGGTAATCTACACCTCCGACAACGGGTATTTCTTAGGCGACCACGGACTATTTAATAAAATGTGGATGTATGAGGAATCTCTCGGCCTTCCTTTGTTGGCCCGACTCCCCGGCCGCATTCAAGCAGGAACCATTTGCCATGAAATCACATCGATTCTCGATTTTGCACCTACCTTCCTAAATCTGGCAGGTTCAGATATTCCTCATGGTTTTCAAGGCAGAGATCTCACACCGCTTCTAGAATCCGGGCCCGTAGATGACTGGCGAGACATGCACTACTATCACTACTACCAACAATTTGATGTTCCTTCCCATTGTGGAATCCGAACCAAACGACACAAACTGATTGAATTTTATACCCAAAAAGATGAAAGCCGTTGGGAACTCTTCGATCTCGAGAAGGACCCACACGAAGTCAATAATTTGGCAAAAGACCCAAAACACCTAGACCTCTTAGAAACGATGCAAAAACGCCTGAGACATGCTCAAGTTTTCTACGAAGATCCAGTTCTCACCCACCAGACTCAACCTAACAACTAGAAAGCTTATCTATGGCAAAGTTCAAAATCGCACTAAATATGGAATACTGCAGGAGTGCAGATAAATCGTTTGAAGCGGGAGTTAAAATCGCATCCGAACTAGGGTACGAGTGGATCGAACCCATGGTTCATACCGGGTGGGAACTACTAAGCGAGGTTCACTACTTCCACTCATTTTCTATGGAAGAAGATCCCCTGCTGATGAAGGAAATCTGTGATCGCTATCAGATTAAAATCGCAAGTCTATCGGCTCATTCCCCCCTTATGAAACCGGAGGCCGCAGTAAGCCGTCTCACCCGGGCCACCCTGTTTGCGACGATGGTTGGATGCGACTTCTTGAACACCGATGAAATGGTTAAGCCCGACTGGATGGATGACAACTTTGCCCGTGAAACAATGCGCTACACCCTAACCAAAGTTGCTCATGTTGCGGCCCGCCACCAGAAAACGATTTGTATTGAGCCTCATGGCATCTACACCAAAACCGCAGGCGGGCTTCTTGACATCGTACGCTTAGTCGATTCCCCATGGATTCAGGTCAATTGGGACACGGGAAATAGTTACTTGGCAGGAATCGAGGATCCTTATAAGGGCCTAGAAACGGTTAAGGACTACGTTTATCACATTCATGCTAAAGATATCTCACTCGAACACAGCCAAGAAGAACGTGGTAAAGTGACCGGAACACCAGTCGGCTGTGCCTGTGGCGAAGGCGTTGTCGATTGGGAACGCGTTGTAAACATACTTAAACCTATCGACCGTGAAATCTTTCTCAGTGTTGAATGCGGCACCATCGACCAGGCTGAGCGTAGTCTAAGTTTTCTTAGAACCGCTTTAGGTGAGGCGCTCATGGCGGAATAGCCCATTCGAGACACGACCAAGCGGATGTGCCTGAGATCGACTCCAAACTCGCCGGTAAAGGAAACTGCTTGAAATGGTAGCAAAGTAGAATTGCCATGCTCTTGTTTGAAAATATTGCCTCTTGCATTCAACTTTCCTAATTTTCTAGGTAGTCGCCATAAAAGTTGACGACGCCTGTCCTATGATTACCAAAGAAGACGTTCACATCGCCCATCGACGAATCCAAAATAGAGTCATTCGAACGCCCACCGTTAAAGCAGCTCGGCTTTCCGTCCATCTCGAAGTAGACCTGTATCTCAAACTCGAAAACCTCCAACATACTAATGCATTTAAAGCTCGTGGCGCTCTCAATCGTCTACTCACATTGACCGACGAACAGCGAAAGAATGGTGTCATCGCATGCAGTGCGGGTAATCATGCGCAAGGTGTCGCTTACCATGCACAAGCCCTAGGCATACCCGCGACAATTGTAATGCCTAAAGGAACGCCCTTTAATAAAATACAGAAAACAGAAGACTTTGGCGCAAAAGTCGTTCTATATGGCAGCCATTTTGATGAAAGTGTCAGCGAGACCTTGCGACGCTCAAAAGTTGAAGGAATGACATTTATCCATCCCTTTGATGATAAAGACGTCGTTGCCGGACAAGGAACCCTGGGTCTTGAGATGATTGAACAGCAGCCAGACCTAGATGCCCTTGTCGTTCCTATCGGTGGAGGTGGCTTAATGGCAGGCGTTGCAGTCGCCGTCAAAGGCAACCGCCCTGAAATTGAATTGGTGGGCGCTCAAGCTCAGGAATTTCCGGCAATCAAGATGGCATTCGACGGTGCGCCCTGTAATGCCTCGCAGGAACTGACACTCGCAGAAGGGATCGCAGTAAAGGAGCCTTCCCAAGCAAATATCGATCTAATCAAATCCCACGTGGACCGAATTGACTTGGCCAGCGAAGTGGAAATCGAATCTGCTATCTTCGACCTCTTGAGCGATGAAAAATTGGTTGCCGAAGGAGCTGCAGGTGCCGGATTAGCTATTATCAAAAAGCATCTTGATCACTATCAAGGGCGCAAAGTCGGGCTCGTTCTCTGTGGTGGTAATATTGATTCAAGAACCCTATCAATGTTAATTATGCGCGGCTTGGTGCGCGATGGCAGAGTTTCACGATTACGCTTTGAAATCGATGACACCCCTGGTCAACTCTCTGATATTTCCCGAATTATTGGTGAAAGTGGGGCGAATGTGATCGAGGTAATCCACCAAAGAATGATGCAAACAATCTCCCTAAAACGCGCCGAGTTAGATATTGTCGTTGAAGCCCGAGACAAAACCCATACGGATGAAATCATTCAAACGCTGAGGGACTATGGCTTCAAAGTCGGTATTATGAGCAAAGAACAATAGATCGATCATTACGTTTTCAAAACGACCGAGAAACGGTGCTGTGCCACAGCCTAAGAGGACGAATTGCCATTCCATCGGACCCAAAATTTCCGCACTTGTTAAACTCCTGATCAACCGATAAAGTTTTCTTTACAGGACAGGTGGCTGAGTCCGGTCGAAGGCACTCGACTCGAAATCGAGCGAACCGCAAGGTTCCGTGGGTTCGAATCCCACCCTGTCCGATTGGCTCGTTCTAGGGCCAAATCGGACCCGGGTAGGTCCTCACCCGCGGTGAGTTGAAAACGAAAGCCTTGGGTTTGGTCGCTTTACGCCAGCGGCACATCAAACACAGCGCATCCCTCTAAGGGACTAATTAAAGGCAATATCCTCTGTTTTGTAGCCTTACTTTTCCTCTTTTTGTATGATATTCTCGGCACTCTTGGTCCAACCAGCATCGTTACTTAGCTCAACGGATAAAATGATGTCTTCTTTGATCGACTCTTCAGAGGGTGCTTGGAAAAACAAAACCTCAATAGCAGCAACTGGATTTTCCTCACTAAGTGTAAGATCGGGAAACTGATCAAAGTCGCTATCCTGGTAGATGATATCACCTGGTTCGTTAAAGATACCGTTACCATTGGCATCTACCGCGATAATTTCTCCATCTCGCTCATTATAATATTCTAGACGACAAGGACGGTTTGATTTCATGCGAAAATTCTGAACCTGTGCACCATCTCCGCGGTAATAGAATTCGTGAAAAACAGGGAGTCCATAGAATGGATTCGGTGTTAGCAAGTTAGCGTTGACGACCGAGGTGGTCGATTGATCATCCAGGGTCTGCATATCCCACGTCGCTATCGCCTGATTTCCATCGTCGCTTCTCCAGGTCAAGGACACTGTTCCCACTGATTCCATAGGCGCGGAAGCCGTTGTTTCTGCATCAATATAGACCAACAGCTGATGATTCGGCTCTAAGACAACTCGCTGATCTGAATCTGAGTCGGCAGTTTTCAAATGTGGGGACCATTGGAAGCGTAACGTCTTTTCCGTATCATTCCAGTCCAGTAGCTTTGAAGGCCCTGATAACTGAACGGTTCCAGAGAGCAACCGGGATCCAAGGTTTACGAGACTGAAGCGCGCCTGAGCAGAGTCACCTGGGAGGATACCCGTGGTCATAGCCAGAGGCTGTAAGTCGAAGTGTGAACGTTCTTTCTCCTCATTTTCGGGCTGGAGCGCTACTGCTTTCTCAGGGAATGACTGAATAAGTTCATTTTTCAGGTGATTACTAAGCTCTAGCTGTTCCAGTCGGTTATGAAAATCCACATTTGCTGCTTCAATTTCCTTCTGGGAACTTGTCACTTTAAGGAACTCGGCATATGCACTCAGTAACTCGTAGTGCCGCCATGGAGAAATATCCCGATCCTCTTTCATCATCGAAAGAATGCTTTGCCACAATGCCTTCGCATGGTTGATATTGCCTAATAAAGCATATCGCCGTGCAAGGTCGGCCCGGGCTAATAGTGCTTTGCTCTGGTTCCTTAGAGCAAAATTTTGCTCAACAGCAAACTGGTTCATCTGAATCGCTTCCTGAGGCCTGTTAGATTTCTCAAGAAAATTGGCATAGGTCATTTGGAAGTCAGGTTCGACGTTTTTCCATCCGCGTTCTCTTGCCCAGAGTAAAAGCTTTTTTAGTTCTCCTTCAACTGACTCTAGTGACCCGCTTTCAATCTTGTAATGAATGTATCGTTCAGCCAAATGGGTACTGGGCGTGTTTGCTGGAAATGCCAAACCGGTCTGCCGGCTATGTTCTTCAAATGATTTATGAAGAAACTGTGCTGCCTCTTTATACTTTCTTTCCAGACCATAGACCGTTACCAGTGCAGTCATGTAATGTGGGTAAGCCACTTTGTAAAAATTAGGATTACTCTTTATAATCCTATCCAGTTCAGCAGAGGCAGGCTCCAGTTTGCCCTGCCACAACGCGTCCAGCATCACTTTCCTGATCAGAAAAGCCGGTTGTTCCGGGCTTCTTGCCAGTGCCTTCTCTATCATACGGTATCGTTTCTGAATATGCCCTGTTGCCTCAAGCACCTGATCCAACATGAAAATCGACTCTAGAAATAGAGGGGTCAGCTGCGGGAATCGTTCTACGCGATTCTCAAAAGATTCAATTAACGACATATAGATCGGCAAAGAGGCCGGTTCTCCTTCCAAAATCCTGACTTGATCCGCTTGGACGATTGCAACTCGCATAAAGGGGCCCCATAAAGATTCATCGAGGCTGTCAGCGATATCCGGTGCAAAGAGTTGTTGTATTTGAGAGGCTTCTGTAGCGGGTAGCGAAGCGGGGACTAACTCCAATAGTCTAGCAAACATCTTTCTGGCAATATGCGATTTTTCAACTTCCCGTGCCTTATGCCCATTCAACTGGTACAACAAGTGCCAGAGCTCAATTTCTTTAGCTGCTTGCTCGCGCTGTTTCTGTCTATCAGCAGGTGCCGAGATTGTCTTGAAAAACAAAAAATTCGATTCGATTACTTCAATAGCTTGCAGAATTTCCCCCTGCATCTGTAACTTCTGAGCATAAGCCGCCCGGGCTAGGATGCTTGGGTCGACGTTGCCAGTGTCCTTAGCTTCTGTATCAAGATCCGTGATCATCTGTTTGATTTTCCCAGAATCGCTTTGGGAAAGAATAGCGGCCTGGATCTGCTGAACCTCTGAAAACTTCGCTTGAGCACCAATCACCGAAAGTTCTTCATGCAACGTGCGTGATGTTTTGTCTACGACCTCTTGGGATAAAGAAAGGCCTTTTTGGGGTGAATCTATGAAGAAGTGAGTCAGTAGTGCACGAGCGATGCTATGCCAGTTCTTACCTAAACCGGCCCACTGGTTACGGTAGCGCCGCGTACCGTAAACGAGATGATAGTTCAAATCATGATCGCTGATATTGGGAATGACTTCCTGAACCATGTTATGAAATGGCAGATGTAAATTCTTTGCAGCGATCATTCCATTGTTCTTACTGAACTCCAGTAACGCTAATTGCACCTTCATTTCGCAAGGGAACTTATCCCAACGATCCATCATCAAGTGAACATTGCTGAGCGCTATGGATGCCAATAACGGGGACTCTTTTTGGAGACTCATTAAACTCTCCGACATCTTCTCGGTATCGCCTTGCCGGGCTAGTGGGGTCATCAAACAAAAATGCACTAGAGCAGCGTCTCTTGGCGAAGACTCTAGATGAGCATACAATTCATCGACCAAGCGGTTGAGGCGCTGCGTATCATTTAAAAGTCGATGACGAAAAGGCCAACCTCCGTGAAGCTCTTCATCGACCAGAGAAAGTTTAACTAAGGACATCCAGCGTTCCGCCTCGTTTCCTGAACTGTTCCGGTAGAGCCTTTCACTTTCCTGGCGTTCTTCTGGAGTAATGAGGATATTGCTAAAGCGTTTCTCCGCCTGCTTTTGGAAATATGTATCACTAAGATTCAACGAGCCAAAGGTGAATACTTCTAGCTCAGGATAAGGATGGCAATATGCGGCAAGCGCATGGGAAATACCTTCGTTTTCTGCGAGTTGTTTTAGGAGAGTCGCTGTGATCTTTCCGTCTGATTCGGCTACTTTAGCGTAATACCGCATGGCTTTACCCAATACTTCTGGGAGATGCTTGTGATCCATACCCTGGGCACCTTGTTTCTTAGATCCATGAATGACTGCAGAATAATAGACTTTCAGAAAACGGTTTACATCTTCCGTTGCGGGCGAAGACGTTTCCTTCAAAAGGTTAAGGCAAGTGAATGCTAAGCGTGGTGGTAGGTGGTGAAGTGCCTGAAGCTGTTCGGCATTAGGAGCACTTCCTGATTTCTGCAGTTTATGGACTAATTTGAGGTTATAATCAATTGATTCATAGGCATAGCCGTACTTCTTTTCTCCAGGATTACGCTGCAGAGATAATTCCAACAATTGATCACCGCGGAAGACAATCATACTTAATTCCGAGGGCTCCCCCATCAGCCATCGGGCAATTTTCAAATCTTCTGAATGATAAACCCGATATTTTCCGTAACCGACGATTATGTCTTGATCTCGCAAACCAGCTCGATCTGCTGCACTTCTTAAAAAGTAGCGAGTCACTCTGATTCCCGCTTCTTTCTCCCGCAAAAGTTTTTCTTCGGAAACAGGTTGGTTTAGCAGGAGATCGTAAAGGGCTGAAGAATTAGCCAAAGAAGGCTGTGAATAGAATACGCTTAGGGAATAGATCAGGAAAGCGCGCTTAAAAAATTTCTTCATAAAAACACTCCATACTCGGGTCATTCATAAGAGGCATATGAGAATAACCCCGAATGAAGCTATTCTTAAAGAATTATGTGAAAAGGTCGCAGGACTTAAATCTGTGGTTCAAAGGCTGTTCTAGAACTACTACGGCCTTTTGATGATAAGCCCTTTGCCGGTCTTATTTACTGCTTACACCTGTTCGCCGCTTTGCAGATCTGTGGCCGATTTATGACTTCGGCGAAGTAGATGTTTAACAATCGTCAAGTGGGGAAGCTCGACTAGTGTTCCGATAACCAGAGCGGCATAAATCAGGGGCTGATCTGGGAGGGCAGCAGCCGTCACTGCTAACATCAGGGGCGCATTGCGAGCGGCAGTCGTCATTGTTAACAAAGCATGCTCGGGATACTCAAAATGAAACACCCGTGACAGCCCTTCGCTCAGAGCATAGGTGAAGATAAAGAACATAAAGACCCCTACTAGAATCCAGCCGAATGCGGCGCTGTGATCTAAAATCGTATTTGTATTTGCTGCACATATGCAAAGAACGAGGAGAGCAATAACCACTGAGACGAGACGCCCCACCCAAGCAATTAAGACAGTAAACCATTCAGTCGGTAGCACTTGCGCCAATATAAAATGGGCAGCCACCGCGCCAATCAAGGGAAAAAGAAACCACCCTACCAACGTTTGGTAAATTGTGCCTGACTCAACATTAACAAGAGTCCCAGCAAAGAGGCCTAGGAAGACCGGGTAAAGCAACAACTGAGAGATCAGATTGATAGGTAACAGCGCTGTTCCAAGTGCCGTGTTGCCTTTGGCCAACCGAGTAAATCCAAGAAACCAATCGGTGCAAGGTGCCATGAAGTAAATCATCAGCCCTATAAAAAAAGGCGGCTGCTGACGAAGTAAAAGCCAAGCAATTCCATACCCAATCGTTGGGATAATTACGAAGTTGGCAGTCCAGGCAACTCCAACAAATTTCAGATGACCTGCAGCTTTACCGAAATCGCGAAAGCGCACTTCGAAAAATAGCAAAGAAACCAGTATGAGAATGAGTGGATCTACCGCATCGAAAAGTGTCTGGCCCGTTGCGGGAAACAATCCTCCAATGAATGCACCTAGACCGATCGCTGCGAGCAGCAGCAATGTGCTTCCAAGATTTCCAAAATCAATTTGTTTCAAGACCGTATCAACACCCCGTAGCAGCGTAACACCTAACAGACACAGGTTTCCCCACAACAGGAAAGGTCAACAAGACGCATTTGGTTGCGATCGTAGAGTTCAAGAAGCTCATCTGAAACAGGAACACCAAGACGATCCGCAATTGTTTCTGCAATGACAGCAAATCGCTGCCGGAACTTGTAAATGTAGCAGAAAATATGATTATCATGCCTAACTAACGGTCCAGACATAAAAAGCCCATCCGCGTAGGTAGATTCATCCACTTCGGAGAGCAAAAAATGCCCATCTTCTCGGCAATCAAAGAGCTCCTCAACGGGCCCCGTTCCCCCTCGAAATCCTACAGCGAGAATCGGCGGTGTGGTTGACGACAGTTTCTGACCTTTACTTGTAATCACTTCAAATCCACGCCCAGTCTTCTTCACTTCTTTGACTTGGCTCTTGTAATGAATCTGTAAGTTGCTCCCCTCCTTGAGAACTTCTTCGAGTCTCTTCCGAGTAAATGGAGAAAGGGATCGGCTCGGATCTTGATCCACCAGAGCGAGCTCTTTGTCAGCGCAGAGGAGCTTCACACTCTTACCGTTTTTTGCTAAATGAACGGCTGCATCAACGCCACTTTCAAAGGCTCCAACCACGATAAAGTCGTCTCCTTCAAGGTCTCGATAGGAAGACACATGACTGTTATGAAGGCATAAATCCGCTCCAGCGAAATGATTGGTTCGAGGATATTGGAACTCACCTGCTGCCCAAATCAGATAGTCGCATTCCAAATCACCCTCTGGACCCGTCAAAAGAAAACCACCAGAGGAACGCTCTTCCACATCAACTACTTCCCAATCTGAAGCAACAGGAATTTGCATTTCTCGAACGATCGCTTGCAGGTAACGTGCGTAATCCGTGCCACGAGGGTGCTCCTCTCCAAGAAAGTTAGCCACCGAGGTATTGAGAATCACCGCATTGAGATCCAATATACCGAAGGGGGTCGTGTTGAAGGACGGTGTAATCAGGCGCATCTCTTCAGGCCAGCGATTGAAACTGGCACCCACTTCGTGGCGGTCTAGAACTTTGAAATTTTTTATTCCAAAATCGATCAAAGTTGAAGCCATCCCCACTCCCGCAGCTCCAGCTCCGACGATGATTACATCGTATCGCTTAGGCTTTGTCATTATCATAGTTTTGTCGGATTTTCAGCATCTCCGTAAACGTCCTTTGGTTCAAACGTTTTGGTGCTTTCTTGGAATTCTAGATCTTTGCCAGCCGACTCGCCGTAAGGTATCGAGCGATAGAAACAACTCCGATAACCGACGTGGCAGCTCGCACCGCTCCCTGCTACTTTTACGCGAAGCCAAACGCAGTCTTGATCATCATCAATACGGATATCACGCAGATGCTGAACCAGGCCACTCGTAGCTCCTTTACGCCAGAGACACTGGCGGCTTCGACTCCAGTAATGAGCTTCACCTGTTTCAATCGTTAAACGTAGAGCTTCCTCATTCATATAGGCATGCATCAACAGTTCTCCGCTTTCAAAATCAGTGGTAACTACCGGAATTACCCCGTTACTATCGAATTTAGGTGCCAATTGGCAGCTCTCTTCAACCTGCTCAACAGATTCGCGTGGATAAAAAACAATCGCCATAATATTAAATTAGTCTCATGCAGTGCTAGATCTCCGTCAACTCATAATTGATAATCGATTATCAATTATGAGTTGATCCCTTTTCTAGTCTGCTCAGAGACACTGTCACATATGACACAGAACCATTGATTCGCAAGCAAATCATTGTTTGGCTGAATCCACATCCGATCTAAGGCGCCGAGCACTTGGTCGCAAGATTCAAACCACTCCGGGTTTCGACTTATGGTTGATGCTCGATAACAACCTTGCCCATCCCTTGTCCACTCTCCAAGCGAGCGTATGCCTGCTGGACGTCTTCAAGGCCATATCGATTTGTATCCAAAATCGGTGTCAAACCACCCGATTCGACGATTTCTGTTAAGTGGGAAAGAATTTTAGCATGACGTTGTCGCTCGAAATTATGCAACATGGGAATCAACATAAAAACGATATGAAGAGATAATCCTTTAAAATGAGCCAGTGATAGGTCCAATTCACACATCGCTACCGTTGAAGCGATGTGACCATTTAAAGCTGCAGCTTCGAACGACCGACTCATATTCGCCCCGCCTACGGAGTCAAACACAATGTCAAAGCCAACACCATCCGTGCATCGCTCCACATAAGACTCGACACTCTCAGTTTTGTAATCGATGGCAATTGCCCCTAATTGCTCGATTAGCTTTCTCTGTGGTTGACCTCCACCTGTCGCATACACAAGCGCACGCAAATGCTTTGCCAACTGCAATGCCACATGTCCCACTCCGCCTGAACCCCCATGAACCAGAACCTTTTGTCCTTTCTCAATACCAGCACGCATCAAACCCTCATAGGCTGTAATTCCAACTAACGGCAAAGCTGCGGCTTCTCGCATTGAGAGATTCTTAGGTTTACGAGCAATTAGTCGAAGATCCGCACACAAATACTCAGCCAAAGTTCCTGGCAAATTTGCCAAACCTCCAGCACATCCATAGACTTCATCACCAACTTGGTACCCGCGGACACCATCTCCAACCGCTTCAATCGTCCCGGAAAAGTCCATGCCAAGAAGAGCTGGCACGTCGGGAGAAAGAGCCAGGTCTTTTCCCATCTTGCGAATCATCGTGTCCACAGTATTTACACTTGAGGCATCTACCTTAACCAAGACCGTGCCTTGTCTAACTTCAGGTTTTTCAATTTGACTTTCCTCAAATACGGAATCTTCTCCATAAGTCTTTAACAACATTGCTTTCATTAGTTACCTCCGTACAGCTACAGGCTTATTGGTCGATTTCTTGAACCTTCATCACAAGCTCATCCCAGTTTCTTTGATTTTCTAGATCGTATTGCAAACCGTTTTCGTCAGCGCTAGCAAAGCGTTTGACCGCTGGCGTTTTACTCGTTGCTTGGTACAACCAGTAAGCCTCAGCCTTCAATGCCTCATTGATGGGTTTGTCAATTGATTCATAGACGGCCTGCTTACAGGCATTGATGGATGCTGCGGGAAACTTTGCAATGCGCTTTGCAAGTCGATCGACATAGTCACCAATTTCATCAGGATCCAAAGCCTTATTGATTGTGCCCAAGGCCTCAGCTTCGTCCGCATCGAAATCACGAGCACTCAAGATGATTTCTAGCGCCTTCCCTAATCCTACCTGGCGAGCCATTCGTGACGCACCGCCCCCACATGGCAGGATTCCCATTCCTACTTCCATTTGCATAAACTTGAACTTACCTCGAGCAGCAAATCGCATATCGCAAGCAAGGGCAAACTCATGCCCCCCACCTCGAGCAAACCCTTCCAGTTTTGCAATCGTTGCCTGCGGCACTTTGCTGATTCGTTCCAAAACCAACTGCAGGTCAAGTAACTCTACCTCATTTCGCGAAACTGCCTCCGTCGACATATCTTTCAGTAATTCAGTATCGTAGTGACAAATCCAAATCTCTGGGTGGGCCGATTGAAACACGACGACTTTGGTTTCAAAATCGCGCTCAAGCTTCATGGCTAAACTGTTGAGATCTGCGAGCATTGAGGCGCCTTGAATATTCACCGGAGGATAATCAAACGTAACCGTTAGTATTCCCTCACTCCGTTTGACTTTAAATGTCGCATAGTTTTCGTATTTCATTCTGATTCCTTTCTAAGTTTTTCGATATTCAGTTCTGATCGAATTGATTGGACCAAAAAATGCTCCCAAATGTAAAATTTGACAAGTAGCCACATTTTTGTAAGTAATAAAGTTTTCTGAGAAAGCGCTGTTTTAGAACGTAATGCGACAATACGATTGGAAAACTGGATGTGATGTCGAAGCCACCCTGAGCGTCATGGGAGGGCGATGGAAACCCGTCTTAGTCTGCCACCTACTCAGCGGCCGGAAACGCTTCGGCGAACTTCGGCGCCTTACACCGAACGCGACCGAAAGAATGATAACGCTTCAATTGAGAGAGCTCGAATCCGATGGTGTCATCAAACGGCACGTCTACCCCGAAGTTCCGCCTCGGGTCGAATATGAGCTCACTAGATTCGGAAAGTCTCTAGAAAAAATACTGGTCTTAATGCAAGACTGGGGGCGTAATTTTAAGAAGCGCCAACGTGCCAAAGAATCTAGAAGATAGCGTCCAGCGCTCCCTTACAATAGCCAAATCGAACGCCGTTTGAGAGTCCCCAAATTACCCATTTACTTATACTAGACGGAATATAAACCAATACCATGCACTTGAAACCCGCTCTTTTTCTCGGTGGTTTTTCGTTTCTAATCACCTTGTGTCAAATCAGTTTTGCCGAACCCACCTTTACGGTTGTTTGTCAATTAGAGGAACGCCCGGGAAATCCTGCTGTCACTCCGGATGGCACAATTTACATTTCCATGCACCCATTTGATAAGCCTGAATATAAGGTCATGCAGATTCAGAATGGGACAGCTATACCTTACCCGAACAAAGAAATCTCTCGAAACCAAGCCGCCGTTATCGGTATTCAAGCAACTCAGGACGGAACTCTTTGGTGGCTAGATATGGGGAGTGATCAAATTTCCCCCAAGTTGGTTGGTTGGGATACACAGCAAAATAAACTCAAGGCGATTCATGTCATCCCCAAAGAGGTCTGTGTCTCGAATTCCTTTCACCAGGACTTTGCTATTGATGAAAAACGGAGTAAGGCATTTATCGCTGATATGTCGCGTGGCAACTTAATCGACGCGAGTGAACCTGCTATCGTTGTTGTTGATCTCAAAACGGGCCTCTCCCGACGACTCTTATCGGGTAATAAACGATTTCAACCAGGTGATACCCCTTTAATTGCCGAGGGAAAACCGATGAAAACAAAAGGTCCAGACGGAAAGATTCACACCATCAAACTCGGCCTCAATCCGATTGCTATCGATCCGGAACACGCTTGGGTTTATTTTTCGACAATGACGGCAGGAAACCTCTTTCGGATATCCGCCAAAACCTTGGGAGACTTTTCCAAGTCTGAAATCGAAATCGAAAAATCGATTGAAATCTATGCCGAAAAACCGTCTAGCGATGGAATTGCGGTAGGACGTGGTGGTAAAGTTTATATCACCGATGTAGATAACAGCATGATAAGTATCGCGGATTCGACCGGAGTTCATCCTTGGTCCACCGATGCCCGCTTAATTTGGCCCGATGGGGTTTACGTAGCTCCTGATGAAAGTGTGGTGGTAACAATCAACCAGCTGCATCGAGCCTCTGCGTTCAATGGTGGAAAATCGTTGGCAGAACCTCCTTACATCGTTGCTCGTATCTTCGACAAATAAACAAAAGAGAGTACAAAACTCATTATGACTAAGCTCACCATCGTAGCCCAGATCCAGGCCAAACCTGAAAAGGTCGACCTCGTAAAAACCGAACTCGAGAAATTAGTTTCTCCCACTCGCTCCGAGAAAGGATGCCTCCAATACGATCTACATCAAGACAACGAAACGCCTGAGCTCTTCTTGTTTTTCGAAAATTGGGAATCCCGAGACCTATGGCAAGCTCATATGAAGAGTGAGCATATTCAAGCTTACCAGGCTGCTACAGAGGGTGCCGTTGACCGCTTCGTTTTAAACGAAATGACCCACATTATTTGAAAAGCCCTCAAGGGTCGCATTGGTTTAAAATTGGAACCGTCCTTACTGGTCAAATACACCTGCTATGCACCGATTCTATTGCCCTGATTTAGATGGAGGCCAACTCAATGAAACCGAGAGCCATCACGCCTTTTCGGTGCTACGGATTCGGAAAGGAGACATTTGTTCCATATTCGATGGCAAAGGTCAGGAGATTCAGGCCGAGGTAACCCAGATCAACCGTCACATGCTTCGGTTTCAAAAAAAGTCTAGCCAAACGTCCCCTACCCTCCCTTTTAGAATCCATCTGGCGCAGGCTTTGTGCAAAAACAAGGCCTGGGATTTGATCCTCGAAAAGTCGACCGAGCTGGGAGTTCATCAGATTCATCCCATTCTATCAGACCGCTCAGTCACCCGCATCAAACCCACAGATTCCTCGAAACCCACCAAATGGCGACAAGAACTCATTGCGGCCTGCAAGCAGAGTGGCCGCAACTGGTTGCCCCAACTGGCACCGATTGAGACCGTAGAATCATTTATTAAGTCCAAACATCACATCGAGGGTCTTAATCTGATTGCTTCCCTTCAACCTGATGCTCAATCGTTGGCAGACGTGTTAGACGAAGAGCTTCCCGAACTTGCAATGCCGAAATCAGTAACCGTATTAGTAGGCCCCGAAGGTGATTTTTCACCCTCAGAAATCGGCCTTTTCCGAGGCGCGGGATACCGACCTGTTAGTCTCGGCCCTAATGTTCTGCGAGCAGAGACAGCAAGTTTGTTTATATGTAGCGTTCTCTATCACGAACTGATGAAAAACTCTTAAGCTCAGGCGCAGAGATTCTCTCTTAGGTGGAAGGTTCTGATATATTTTTTCTCATAAATCATTAGATAAGAACAACTTAAATAAAAATAGTTTATTGATAATAAGTCTCAGAAAAAGGCTCGACAAGCCTTCCTCTGTTTATATCTTCCAGGGGTCAAATTTCTAGAGCTATGAAATCCATTTATCACGTTTTTGCACTTATTATTTTTATCGCACTCACTCTTACCGGCTGTGTTCAGAAAAAAAGTGAACCAGGTGAGGTCAATGTCTACTCCCACCGTCACTACGACTCTGACAAGATTCTCTTTGAACAATTCACGGAACAGACCGGCATCAAGGTAAATGTTGTTAAAGCAAAAGCAGACCAATTAATTGAGCGCCTCAAAAAGGAGGGTGAAAACTCACCCGCAGATGTTCTCATGACCGTCGACGTGGGCCGATTGACTCGGGCTAAGGATGCAAGCCTTCTTCAGGCGTTTCCGGATACGGGAATGCTCGACAATCTTCCCAAGCATCTTGTCGATGAGGATAGCCAATGGGTAGCACTCACCAAACGGGCACGTGTCGTGGTCTACCATAAAGATCGGGTCGAAGCCGACGAGCTCCCCGACTATGAAGACCTTTCAGATCCAAAGTATCAGGGGCGAATCATTACTCGCTCGTCGACCAACATCTACAATCAGTCACTCATCGCTTCCATTCTTGTTCACAACGGAGCAGAGGCTACGGAAACTTGGGCAAACGGCCTTGTCAGCAATTTTGCGCGAGATCCCAAGGGTAACGATCGCGCTCAAATGCGTGCTCTTGCTGCAGGAGTTGCCGATTTTGCAATTGTCAACACCTACTACCTAGGGCTTCTTTTCGCAGGTCCCGAAGTCGATAAAGAAATCGCAGCTCAGCTTAAGATCCACTTCCCCAACCAAAGTGGTCGGGGCACTCATATCAACGTAAGTGGTGCTGGAATTACAAAGTCGGCAAAAAATATCGAGAACGCCCAAAAACTGATTTCATTTCTCCTGAGTCCAACAGCTCAGAAAATTTTTGCCGAAGTGAACTACGAGTATCCGATCCTTGAAGGCGTCGAAGCCTCTCGCTTGGTGAAATCTTGGGGAGACTTCAAAGAAGATACGGTTTCCCTCAACTCTGTAGGAGCTAAAGGAGCCGAGGCCCTTAAACTAGCAGACCGTGCTGGTTGGAAATAGAAGAACCGTAAACGGCGCCTTCCCTAGAATAACCGTAGGTAATCGCCCCATCTGGCTGCTATGGTCGTGTG
>JBCCKK010000007.1:0-26636 GCA_039027395.1 Verrucomicrobiota bacterium
AATTAGTCTTTAATCAATATTTCGCGTCGTTTAAGCCAATGGGTGTCTTTGTTAACTTCGACAAAATTGAAAGAAATCTCCATTGGGTAGGTGGAAACCAAGAAGATTGGAATGTGAAAAGGTGAATCATGAGCATACCCAGGCTCAGATCCGCGAAGTCCACAGTCATCATGATTCCTAGATGCATCACCACCATGGCTGCCCAAGCCCAGACGCGTGTTTTTTTAAAGAGCACTAGAGGCACAAACATGACTTCCAAAGCCAATACTCCCCAGGTTAGGTAGTGCAGGAATGGATCAGGAAGTGCGAGCATGAGATCTCGAACCCACCCCGGTCGTGCCAACGGATTTTCTATGAGATGGCGGATCGCAGTCCCATCTATCCAGCTCGGACTCTGGCATTTGAGGATTCCAGAGAAGGAATATCCGGCAGCCATGAGTGCCCAAGCTGTAATGCAAACCATGCCAGGCATCTGCCACTCCTTCTGATTTGATCCGGATAATGAATGATGGCCACGGAGAACATAGGCATCGCCTAGAGGAACCAGGATACAGAGGAGTAACAGTAAGCCGACATAGGCCAGGCTTGGATTGGCGATTAATGGGTTTGCCGTAAACAAGCAGCTCAAGGTAAACCACATGAAGAGTGCTGAGCTTCTGCGTCGTCTGCCGATCGTAAATAACACGGCAGCCACAACTGCTGCCCCCAGCCATAGTGTTACCAACCGTGAGGAGCCTTCCATGAAAAGTGGGTTGGGCCACACGTTACGAAATGGATTGATCTGCTCGTCTCCAAGGAGGCCCGAATCACTGAATAGTTCGACGCCATAGGGGATCAGGCAGGCGAAGTGCCAGATTAGATATAGTCCGAATACGATTCGGAATATTCCAAATTGTTGGGCACTGAAATTACTGGTTCGATGAAATATCATACTATTTAACCGGAGATTAAGTTCATTCAGCTCGCAACTCCCAGGTATCCTTCCATCCTGCGGTTAGACTTTGGATATGGATCTCGAAATCGTGTGCATCCGAGGGCAATCCCAACTCTTTAACGATCACCCCTGGTTCAATTAAAGCATAACGAAATGTTGCTCGACGCATGTCTTCGGGGAGTGCCGGGCCATAGGCAAGCACTGCTCCATAGGCGTTGCGACGGTTGTATGGCCCAGCCAATCGCTGGTAGAGTTCTGGTGTGACCCGCAGTGCTTCCTGTGATCCATCGGAACGGAAATACGTTAATGTGAAGCGTGCAGCGAAGGTTTCAAAGCGACGTCCATCCTCGAGTGACTCTGCTTGGCAAAAGACCTTTGTGTAGGGGGCAGCCATTGAGGCGAGCCCCAGACCCTTTAGCGGTGCGATTCCTAACAGGTGTCCGGCCATTGCGGAAAAACCCCAAATCAGAAAGCCAGTGGCGAGTCGATTGGCCGTAGACGTTTTCATTGCTCTAGATTCTCACTCGTGTGTTGTTCCTGAGACTGCTGGCGCACGTGTTGGCAAGCCCAGCGTTTTGAGCAACCAATACATGTGGGAAGTAATTGGAGAGGGGGCAGTTCAGCGGCATTGTTCGCATGCACATCCCGAAACGCCAGCATGTCATCAAAGCGATCTTCTCTCCACGTTTCAAACCCACACTCGGTAACTTGCTTTTTGGGATTTTGAAAGGTGCCGAATAATATATCCCACAGGGGAATGTCAGAATAGTTATTGGTGTGATGTGCCCGCTGGTGGTGGACTCGATGCGATTCCGGTCTCTGAAAGATCCACCCAAGCCGATAGGGAGTGCGCACGTCCCAGTGGTAGAAATATTCTGCGATCCCGGTAGCGAGTGTCACCAATGCTGCTGCCTCCGGAGAGCACCCAAGCAATAGGTAGGTGATCGAGGAGCTCAAGAATCCATTGATTGTGATTTCAACGGGATGTTTATAAAAAGACATCACAACCTCCATTCGTTGAGGGGAATGGTGAAGTTGATGGCACATCCTCCAGAACCATTTTGATTCATGGCGAAGGCGATGCCACCAGTAATAGATAAACGTGGTTACGATATAGCCGATCGCAACCTGCCAGCCGAGCGTCAGGTATTCGCGAAGTGCCCATGGAAATGTGTATCCCGCTGCCCATCGATCCCACGTGGCGCCGAGAATGAGTACAATTCCGGCTTGAGCTAGATTGACCAGTGCCACTCTGGGCCACCAGTTGGTTACTTTGGGGAGTTCATTCGCAGGCCAAAGACGCTCCACCGAGAACATAATGACCACGACTAGAACCATAATGATAATTGTTGTCATGCAGATGAGCATGACAACCGCATCATCTCTGTTAAATTGATAATATATTTAGGGATATTGATTTAATCAATAGCGCAACAAGGACACTCAACGCTGCTCTAACGATGGATCAGTTCGCAGTCTGCTTTTTATCGCAATTCTCCAGCTTGTCATATAGCACTCTAAGACTAGACTAGGGTTATGGTTAAGGATCTAGCCGAATCCCAAATCGATAGAATTTGGAAGCGGTTGCGACTACCTCTGCTGACGATCGCTTCGACTATTCTTTTCATCCGCTTATGTGTCGCGGATTGGAGCTTTATCTTCTCTGGATCTATGAACCCGACGATTTACGAGGGCGAAATGGTTCTAACCAATAAATTGGCTTATGATTTTCAGATTCCATTGACACCAATTAAAATACCGCGTTCTGACCCACAACACGGCGACATTGTTGTTTTCAGATCACCCGAGGGGAATGCAAATCTGGTCAAACGCGTTGTTGGAGTTCCGGGAGATACGGTTGAAATGGTCCATAATATGATTTATATCAACGGGAAACCCCGTGGGTATGAATTGCTTCCAGCAAGGTACTCGGTTCATGTCCCCAAGCGTCACCGTGAAAATTCTTTATTCTATCGAGAAATATCAGGTACATGCAGTCATCGGATTATGGTCACACCCGGAACGCCTCCACAGCTCAGTAATATTCCAGCTACGCGGATCCCTGAAGGCCAATATTTCCTGTTGGGGGACAACCGCAGTTTCAGCCGAGATTCTAGAATGTACGGATTTGTAGCTCGGGATAACTTTATCGGACGTGCGGATAAAGTCTTGCTCTCGTTTGCTGGTAAGAGCATCTCGCAGCCCCGAAAAGACCGTCTCTTAACCAAGCTTGAATAACCGAGAGCCATTAGTGCTGTATCAGTGACAGTAAGAAACTTGCAAAGATCTATCTGGTAGGCGCAGCTTTGCTGAATTTTTGGAATGAGAAAAAATGTTCTTTAGTAAACATATTCTCCGGGCTTTATGACGAAGAGGAAACCGTCTTAAGAATAAATTAGAAAACGCCTAGCGTCTTAGCGAGCTTTGCGTGAGTCTATTAGAACTCGACCAGAGCCCCAGCGGTTCCGCCGTGGGATTGATAACCTTCGCTGCCGGTGGACCCTTGATAAGCGAAGTGAAAGGCCCAGTCGGTAAGTTCATCTAAACCGATAGTAACACCCGCACTGTAGACGGCTCGATTGCGGTTGGTGTTGGAGCTTTCCACGGTAAAGTTGTTAAGCAGGCCAGGCGTGGCCAAGGACATAGCGTAAGAACTGGATTTTTCCAGGGCGTGCCACCAAGCAGCGCTCACCCGCGGACGGATATACCCAAAAAACGTTTCGTAATGGCAGGTGTAATTAAATCCTGCGGTGGTTTGAAGAGTTTCGATAGAACCATCACTAAAGCGTAGGGCCACTGTCGGAGCACTACCGGTTTCGGTATAGCCATCGGTATGCATCGTGCTGTAAGACATGCCCATGTAGGGTGAAATGCGTGAGGTTCCTGTTTTATTTAAGATCCAATCGTAACCGATTTGGCTCATAACCATACCCTGATATCCACTATTTTCCCCGTTGAACTGCTGGTTAGCGGCATTCCAGCGAGTGGTATAGATGTCGTGGTAGCCGAATCCGGCCATCACGTTGGCAAACCAGCGGTTCCTAACATAGCTGACATTGACGCCAACATAGGCGGAATGGGTAGTCAGACTGGAATCGAAAATATCTACCCGAGAATCGTTTTTAGCATACCCACCGAATCCGCCGATATACAGGTTTTCGGTCAGCCAGGAGCCACCTCCAAGAATGGCTGTGCCACGAATCGACGATGACTTGGCACGGTTGCCCGTATTATCCTGATAGCTTGCCTCGGCAAAACCGGTGAGATACACGTTGGATCGAAGTTCCTCACCTAGGGGTTCTAGCGACGCGCGATCGAGGGTGGAGACGTCGCTGACGCCGTTGGTATTAAGGGCGATGAGATTATTTTTAAGCCGTTGCATCGACTGATTATCAAGATCATTGAGGAGAGTGAAGCTGTTGCTGTTGAAGCCGGAAGCCCCATCCCGGACTGTAAAGAGCTGATTCATGATCTGGCCAAAGAGTCCGGTGTCCTGACTCTGGGCGAAATCGGTCATACCATCGAGGATAGTAAGGCCGGAGCTGTTGCGCAGGGTATCATCCAAAATACTGAGATCCACATTGTTGAGAACCGTCAGAAATTCACGGAAGTCATCGTCATCCAAGCTGAGGACATTATCTAGTGCCCAAGCGAATTGATTGAGTTCCGGGGACGTGAGTAGGTCTTGATACGCTTGCACTGAGCTGGAGTCGAATTGAATGTCTTCGAAGTTTTGCCAGGTGATGGTCTCACCAAAGAGGGTGACGGTGCCGTCGGCATCGGCTGCGGCCAGGGCCTCGAGCTCGGCTTGCTTGCTAGCGTTGACCCCGCGCGTGTTTTCAAAGCGGAGAATATCTCCGGCACCGCTCTCTCCATCAATCGTTCCAATGATTCGAGAAGGGCCGGAAAGGATAACCGTTCCATTATTGGAGCCTAGGAGAATCGCAACGCCGTTTCCTGACTGGATTTTGCCGCCATTATTGGTGATGGTGCCCGTTCCGTTGCCAAAGATTCGAATTCCTTCATCGTTACCTTTGATGATTCCAGAGTTGGTGATGGTGCCGGACAAGTTGGCAGAGACCTGGATGCCTTCGTCACCACCAAGGATTGTTCCAGAATTTGTAAGACTTCCAATTAAATCTCTGGCAATGAGAATTCCTTCATCACCTCCTTGGAAACCTCCTATAATGGATCCCGTATTCAACAGTATTCCGCTCAAATTCTCCGATATAAAGATACCATCTCCTTGATCGGAAGCGATTGTACCGTAGTTGAAAAGGGAGCCTATTACGTTTCTGGTTCTCAATCCTGATAAACTACTCGTTGTATAAATCGTCCCAGAGTTAACAAATGTTCCGATCAGGTTTCCCGAAATATTTACGCCATTTGAAAGGGAAGTTCCATCAACTGAGTTGATACTGCCAGTGTTAATCAGTGTTCCTGTTAGATTTTCTTCAACGAGTATGCCGGTGTCAGCGGTGGTAATGGTTCCGCTGTTGGTGAGGGTTCCATCGAGATTCTCTTCGAAGTAGATGCCGTCATCGTTGGAAGTGATAATGCCGTAATTGATTAACGAGCCAGTGAAGTTTTTGTCAAAGAGAATAGCTTCTCCTCCTGTTCCACTCGCACTGATGGTACCTAAAACGGTGAGTGTTCCGTCAAAATCTTCTGAGAATTTTAGAGCGTGGAATCCGGCTCCAGTTGCAAGCAAGCTGGCAGTGGATTCGATCGTGATCGTGAGTGATGATGGAACAGGGTTGAAGACGACGGCATCACTGATGCCGGAGCTAACCGTCCCCGTGAAATTAATGATATCTCCCGAAGAAAGCGAGGAGCTAATATTACTATTTGTTATTCCTGTCGTGCTATCGCTTACGACTAAGTTTGCAGCAACGCCGAGAGATATGCACCCCAGATAGGCCAAAATAGTGACTTTAAATTTGAACATGAAATTCCCGACTGAATGAATCTAAAGATTTGATATCACAAGTGACCTGAATACGAGATGAATGGCTAAAAAAATGAGAGACTGATGGCTGACAACAGAAGGCAGAATCCTACACTTCAATTAGAATCCGTACCGTATACCGGCAGTGCCGGTGTGGGATTGGTAGCCTTCAGTGCCGTAGGAGCCTTGGTAGCCGACAGTCATGACCCATTCTTCGATACCTTCAAAGGCAAAGGAAGCTCCTAGGCTGACCGAAGCGCGGTCTTCGTTAGCGGAAGCGCTTTCGACATCGAAACCATTGAGCAGGCCTGAAGTCGCCAGATTCACATTGTAGGTTTGCTCTTGAAGAAAGGAATGCCACCAAGCCGTTCTCAAATAAGGGCGAATCCAGCCAAAGGTGGTTTCAAAATGTTTGGTGGTTTCAAAGCCTATAGTTGATTGCAAGCTATCGGTAATTCCATCATGGATCTTGAGGCCCGTGCTGCCACCGGTTTCAGTGAAGCCACTAAAGGACAGATAACTGAAGGCGACTCCTGCGTAGGGCGTAATACGCCAAGACGCAAGTCGGTCTATATACCAGTCGTAGCCGACTTGGCCGAAGACGAGAGCTTGATGGCCGATGGTATCGCTTTTGTGCTGGACGTTTGCGACGTCCCAACGATTTGTGTGAAAATTATGAAATCCGTAGGCAGCTGCTACCGAAGCGAACCAGTGGTTGTGGGTGTATTGGAGATTGACTCCAAAATAACCAGCATGGTCGGTGAGATCGCTACCAAAGCGGTCGACATTGGCGTCGTAGCGGGTGTATCCGGTAAACGCGCCGGCATAAAGGTTCTCCGTCAGCCAACTACCACCGCCGAAAAGGATGGTGGCATTAGTGGCCGTGCGTTCAGCTCGTTCCGAGGTGGAGTCTTGGAATTCAACACCTCCGTAACCGGTGAGGAAGACATTCCAATCTTGAGTATTCGGGGCCATGGGCTCGAGAGACTGTCGGTCAAGCGTGGACACATCACTGACGCCCTGCGCGTCGAGCGCGATGAGATTGTTGTTCAAGTTTTGTAGGGTAAAGGTATCGAAATCTTTAAGGAGTGAGAAGCTGTTGGCATTAAACCCACTGTTCCCATTGCGAGCGTTGCTCAATTGCTGCGTGAGAGAGGTAAAGAGGGTGGTGTCTTGTGACTGAATAAAATCTTGGAGGGCATCGAGTAGGGTAACGCCAGCCATATTGGAAACGGCATCGTTTAACAATCCGACATCGAGATCATTGAGGACCGAGAGGAGCTCGCGGAAGTCATCATCGAGTCCCGTGATGTCATCGAGCGAAGATGCGATACCAGCGAGGCGGGGGTCAGTGATAAGGTCTTGGTAAGCTTGCGCAGAATTAAAGTCGAATTGAATATCTTCAAAATTAATCCAAGCAACGAGTTCTCCGAAGAGGGTAACTGTGGTGAATCCGGTGCTATCGGCAGCTGCCAAAGCGGCGAGTTCTTGAGCTTTTCCATTGGTGATGCCGCGCATGTTTTCGAAGCGGAGAACGTCTCCGGCACCAGCCGCACCGTTCATCGTGCCAATAATGTGAGACGGTCCTGAGAGAACGATCAATCCACTATCAGTTCCCAGGTTAATCGATTCGGTGGTTCCTTCGATTCGGCCACCTTCGTTACGGATGATTCCGGTCGCGGTATCCGCGATAATTCCTCGGTTTCCGCCTTCAATAATTCCTGAATTCGTGATGGTGCCTAAAAGAGCTCCCATCTCAATGCCATTGTCTCCACCGAAAATGGTTCCCGAATTGGTGATGCTAGATGCAGCATCCAAAACACAGACGATATCGATTCCATCAGAGGCGCTACTGGTAATCGTTCCCGAATTGACGATCATTCCTCCCTCGACGCAATCGCCAATAAAGATTGCATCTGTCGGTCCAAAGATCGTGCCTGAATTAAAAATCGAGCCTTCTAGGTCATTTTCGATGCTGATGCCGTCTCCGGTACCCCCGATGCTTCCCGTGTTGGTAAGGGTTCCTCGAAAGTCGTCGTCCACGTAGATAGCATCTACACCTCCAAAGATGGTTCCGGAATTCGTTATACTTCCCATTCCTAGAACGTCATCATCTATTTCAATACCACTATCACCGCCGCTAATCATTCCGTTATTGATGAGGCTTCCGATCAAATCACGACGGATTCGAATTCCATCACCCGCGCCGGTAATGGTTCCGGAGTTATCGATTATGCCTGTCAAATCACGGTCAATTCGAATTCCATCATTGGTTGTTCCTGTGATCAATCCCCAGTTGATAAGGGTTCCAGTGAGATCTCGATTGATATCAATCCCGTCTGTATTGCCTGAAATGAAACCCGAATTGAAAATATATCCTGTCACACCACCGTTGGCAAAGATTCCATCATCGCCGCCAATAATGGATCCCGTGTTTTTGATCATTCCACTTAGATCGTCTCGAATGGCAATTCCGTCGATACTGCCAATAATGATGCCGATGTTGTTGATGGAGCCTCCCATTTCGCCATTGATATCGATTCCGTCTTCATCGCCGGAAATCGTTCCTGAGTTAATAATATTTCCGGTTATACCACCGTTGGCAAAGATTCCGTCATCGCCGCCAATAATGGATCCCGTGTTTTCGATCATTCCACTTAGGTCGTTTCGAATGGCGATTCCGTCGATGCTGCCAATAATGGTGCCGGTGTTGCTGATGGAGCCTCCCATTTCACCATTGATATCAATGCCATCTTGGCCTCCTGTTACGATACCCGTAGAGAATATGTTGATCGCGCCCGTAAATGATCCATCAATGTCTATACCTTCACCAAAACCACCTGCAGATACGGTTCCTAAGACATTAATCGTCCCATCAAAGTCAGTATCGATATCAATTCCCTCCGAAGTTGTCGTGATGGATGATACGGTGGCCCCTAAAAATATATTCAAGGTTATTCCCGAAGGAACCGGTGTGAGGTCAAACCCATCCATTGAGGTGCTGATGATGGTTCCCACGAAATTGATGGTATCGCCATCTGTCAATCCCACCGGATTGCCGACTTGACTAGTGGCGTCTCCAACGACAAAAGTAGCCGTTTGGGAGATCGACACAAACCATAGATAGACGATAATGCATGCCCGGATTCTCACAATATTTTCTGCTTTCTTTAAAAGTAGCCTTGTTGGTTATGCAGAAAATAAGGTCATGAAGTCAAGCGTGAGGAATGAAGGTTAATTTTTGCTATGATTTTGTAGTCAGTTGATCTAGAACAACTTC
Organism: Verrucomicrobiota bacterium; assembly: GCA_039027395.1. Lineage (GTDB taxonomy): Bacteria > Verrucomicrobiota > Verrucomicrobiia > Methylacidiphilales > JBCBYL01 > JBCCKK01. The sequence continues at coordinate 9,163 of JBCCKK010000007.1, forward strand.
CATTGATTAAATTAAGGTTGGATTAAGAAGAAAGATGGAAATAAAGCAGAAATTACATGATGGGTGGGCGCAAGTGATGGATGGGGCGTCTTTTGGATGTATTAATGTGCTGCAGATGCGTTCTCGTGCGGGAACCCATCAAGCGTGGGAAATGGAGGATTATGTTTCCCGTTGGGAAGGCACGTCTTTGGATGAATTTTATCGAATTCCAGACGACTACGAAGGCGGAGATTTACCAGAATCTGGGAGCTTTCGGTGCCCAAGTCCGATGGAAAGCGGGACCCCCGAAAATGATCACATGCATATGGATCTTTGGCTCGGGCCTAAGGGCTGGGAATCCCCGGTTATGTTTATGCTGCACGGTGTGATGTCGGTGAGCGATTTAGGCTATCGCAATTGGGCGAAGCGCCTCAATGATCGTGGATGGACAGCAATTTTCTTTCATCTTCCTTACCACTATGGACGCAAACCCGCAAAGTCGGTGAGTGGGGAAATGGCGCTTACTTCAAATTTAATTCGAACTTCCGAGGGAATCCGGCAGGCTGTCATCGAGCTGCGGTGGGTGTGCCGTGAGCTTAAGAAGCGCGGTGTACCTCATATTGGACTTTGGGGTATGAGTTATGGGGGATGGATTGCTTCATTGCTCTCTGTTTTGGAATCGATGGTAAGTACCGCTTGGCTGCTTGAGCCGATCGTTGATGTGGATTTGGCAATCTGGGAATCCCCGGCTTCCAAGACCATTCGTCGGCAATTAAAGAAGCGGGGGATCTCTCGCGATTTGGTGCGACGCCACCTACCGCTGGTGTGCCCAACCTATCATCAGCCTCTGGTAGATCCATCACGCATTCTTTTGGTATCGGGGAAATTTGATCGGATCGCTCCTCCCTATTCGATTGAGGCGCTTCACCGAATCTGGAAAGGGAGTCACTATGCAGAATATCGTCAAGGACATGTGGGCTATCAATTGATGAAGGAAAGCATGCGTTTTGCCGAACGGGAGTTTCCAGAGCTATTTGTTTTTAATGGCTTAAATGCTGCGGATGACAGTGATGTCATTGCCTCTTAAGAAGTTTGTTGTGGCGTGGCAGGGAATTGCTGACGCATTTAAAACACAACTACATTTTAAGATCCACTGTTTAATCGCCATCGCCGTCTTGACAGCTGCTGTGCTTTTCGATGTGGAGCCCTGGGAATGGTGCGTTCTTATCTTGACGATAGGTTGGGTGTTGAGTGCGGAGCTTTTGAACACGGCAATCGAGCATCTGGGAGATGCTGTTACGACTGAGATTCATCCTTTGGTGGGTAAGGCAAAAGATGTGGCTGCGGGGGCAGTGCTTTGTGCTGGTGGTTTCGCGATAGTTATCGGAATCATTATTTTTCTTCCTTATCTTTTGCAGATCTTCCGGGCGGAATAGCTTATGGTGAATTTCTTGTGATTAGCATTGATGACGAGTCGTTTGCTTGCTTAATTCATTCCGCTCATGACTGAGGAAGTATCTACCGAAAAATCAGAAAACTGGATTCGGCGTTTATACCAATGGACGCTGCGTTGGGCAGAAAAGCGAAATGCACAGTGGGCGCTAGGAGGGTTGTCTTTTATTGAGTCATCGTTCTTTCCGATTCCTCCCGACCCATTATTGATGGCTCTCTGTTTTAGTCAGCCGAAAAAATGGTTTCGGTTTGCGTTGATCTGCACGTTGACGTCAGTACTTGGAGGTGTCCTAGGATACTATATTGGCTTTGCGTTTTGGGAGACCATTGGAAAACCGATCGTGGACTTTTATCACGGTCAGGAAATTTTCGATAAAGTCCAACACTGGTATGATGAATACGGTTTCTTGGGAATCCTCTTAGCTGCCATTACTCCGATTCCTTACAAAGTGTTTACGATTGCCTCTGGGGTGTTCCAGTTTTCGCTTCCGATGCTAATAGCAGCCTCGTTGGTTGGACGAGGGTTTCGTTTCTTTTTAGTCGCTGGAATAATCCGCTTTTTCGGTCCGCGGATTAGGCCTTATCTGGAAAAATATTTAGAGGTGGCAACAGTTGTTATGGCAGTTATTGGCATTCTCGGATTCTTGGCATTGAAATGGTTGAAGTAGGAAATTCAAAGAAAACACACAAAACCGGCCCAGGGAATCTCGTTTGGTGGCGGAATAAATTTCTGACGGGGCTGGTGGTCATCATTCCCGCTGCAGCTACGTTTTATATTTTAAAACTACTTTACGGGCTCTTTATTGCATTCTTTGAGCCTTTGGTGAAGTTGTTTGTTTCAGCATTTCGTGAATCGCTACCTAATTCGATGGTGCTCAATGACACGATTCCATTTGCGTCTTTAATTCTCACAATTTTATTTATCATTTTGATGGGGTTGTTGGTCACAAACGTCTTCGGAAGAACGCTGGTCCATTATTTCGAAAACATTCTGTTGCGTGTGCCGTTGGTTAACATTATCTATCCGCTTGTGAAACAGGTTGTCGACTCTGTGAAATCGATCGGTGAGACTGCGGGCCAATTGAATCCGGAAGATAGCCGGCAGGTTGTCTATGTGAAATATCCGGGATTTAATGGGTATTTACTAGGCTTTCAGACCGGGCGTTTTGTTGATAAAGATGGTGTCTCCTTTGTATCTGTTTTTATCCCAACAGCACCTAATCCGATTACGGGTTTTGTTATGATTTTCAAAGAAGTAGAAGTGATGGAAAGTGATCTATCGATGGAAGATGCTTGGAAACTACTTGTCTCAGCCGGTTTTGTAACGCCGCTGTCAGGAAAAATTGGAATGCCTTCAGGACCCATAAAGCCGCCAGGTCACAACGATCTTTGATGTTCGCTAGAGAATTTAGCTTTTTGTGATTAGTTAGACGGAGGCAGCGATTAAAGGGCTAGTTTGCCTTTGTGGGAAGTGAACGTATTCGCCGAGATGGACTCTTTTTCCAACGGAACTCCAGGGAACTCCTAATTCACTGGGGAATTGCATCTGCTTTGCTGTTCTATCGACTAGTTTTTCAATACCAGAAAGAAATCGAAACTCTTCACCATCATCGATTCGCCGTTCGATGATGTCTTCGGGGAAGGGTGATACTTGGCTAGATTCGTAGATTCCATTGATGCAAAGGATATGAGGGATCACACTATCAACGGAACATACATAGTTACCAGGGTCTCGAGCGTGCTCAATGATAGAAGGAATCAGTTTCTTTCGATATTCTTCGTGTTTAGGGAGAGGGAAATGGATCTGTTCTCCAGAATGTAGATGAACGGTACAGGAGCCGTCTTTTCTGTAGTCAGAAACTACCCAATCTAACATGCCGCGATCTCCGTGAATCTGTACCCTTGGAGGATGATGTTGAGCACATGCATGGGTCACGGCAAAAAAAATGTCGATCCCTTCCAGCGTTTCGATGGAGATAAATCCGGTGTCGAAGGATTCAATCGGCATTGCTCGATACGTTTCAGCGCATAGTGAGGTGGGAGACGCGACGGAAGATGTTTGGTCACCGGTCAAGAAGAGGGTGAGTTGGATGTAATGTGCTAGCGCATTGCTGACGGGAGAGTCTAAAGCCCAAACATCTTGATGACGAACGGTGCCTGCCCATGGGTTGCGATTATAGTAGGAAAGACTTCGAGGCCATTTTCCAGTGCCAGTGGCTTTTTCGATTTTTCCAATGCCTCCATCGCACAAAAACTGTTTGAGCTGATGTAAATTGGGTTCGTACATGTGTTGGAATCCAACAGCAATCCATTTTCCCGTTGCTCGGCTGAGATCGCGCAGTTCAAGCGCGTCCTGAATTACGGTGACCATGGGTTTTTCAACGAACACATGGCAATCTGCCTGGATAGCTTCTCTGATAAATTGGTAGTGGGAGGAGATGGAAGTATTAATAAAGCATAAGTCTACTTGCCCTTTAAGTGTCGTTAACATCTTGCTCGGGTCTTGAAATAACTGGCACCCTAGTTGTTTTAGATGTTCTTGTTCTTCCGGGAGTTCATTGTCGTCTTTGATCGTTGCTGCAACTAAGATGACTTTTCCTTCTTCCGCGAGAGTATATAGATCATGTAAGTGATTTCTACCATAGCCGCCAATGCCAATGATGACACAACGGATCGGTTCTCTAACTAACTTGATCATAACTTAGAATTATATCCTCTTCCACTTCGGTAGATAAAATCTTGTCTTCTTAAACCGGTTGAAATGCTAAACAGTTTTCCCTTATCCTCGGTGAGATACATTGAACAGTTACCATGCGAGTCGAACAAACGGAATATGTTGTAATTGGTATTTATCTCATTCTCCTGATTGCAATGGGGGCGGTGTTCAAACGGTTTAATAAGAATACGGAGGATTACTTTAAAAGCGGTAGCCAAGCCACATGGTGGTTGGTAGGCATGAGCAGTCTAATGAGTGGTGTGAGTGCTCTCACATTCACGGGGAATGCAGGTAAAGCTTATGAAGCAGGGTTTAGTGTCCTCGTAATCTATTTCGCGAGCACCATTGGTTTTCTGTTTCAAGGGCTCTTTCTTGGTGCTTGGTTTCGACATTTGCGGGCGACGACGTATCCGGAAGTGGTTGATCTGCGCCACGGAAGGCTTACCCACATGATCTATGCCTACACTTCGGTCGTTTATTTTTATCTTGGGGCAGCACTTTGGTTATGGGGCTTAGCTATTTTCAGTAGTTCCCTTTTTGGATTCTCGATTTACTGGACGATTGTTGGCCTAGGGCTGGTGGTCCTTCTGTATTCGACAACTGGAGGGAGTTGGGCAGTGATGGCGACAGATTTCGTCCAGAGTCTTATTCTTCTGCCGATGACTCTACTCCTTACTTATCTGTCGCTCAAAGAAATTGGAGGCATTTCTGCATTTTTTACTAAGCTGAATGAGGCAGGTTTATCTGAGCCTTATGCGATTATTAACGAGCCAGGAGCCTTTCCAAATGATGCAAACTCATGGTCCTGGGCGTTGGCGACGGTAGTTGTTTTCAGCCTGGGGCATTTGTCTCTTGGATCTGCCAACAAATATTTTTCGGTCAAAGACGGAAAGTCCGCTCAATGGGCCGCGTATTTTTCATGTATTACGATCACAGCGGGGGCCCTCTTTTGGTTTATTCCCCCCATGGTCGGTCGCCTTTTATTTAGCGAAGAAATAGCGAATGCTCCATTGTCAAATCCAGCAGAGGCATCCTATGCAATAACTGCACTACACTTGTTGCCTTCGGGAATGATTGGCCTGATGGTCGTGGCGATGTTTTCCGCAACGATGAGTTCAATGGATACGGGATTGAACCGCAATGCGGCAATCATTGCTCGTGATATAACCCCGCACCTCATGTCCTTGTTGGGTAAGCGACCTCTTAAAGAGCAGCAGAGCTTGCTCTTGAGTAAGATCGCTACCGTTTTGTCGGGTTTTATTGTAATTGGGGTGGCGATTGCGTTTGCCTCAAGTGCCGGTCCGGGTGGAATGTTTAAAGTCTTATTAGATGTTATGACGGCTATCGGTGTTCCCAAAGCATTGCCAATGGTGCTTGGATTGTTTGTAAAGCGGGTGCCTCGATGGGCGGCAATATTTACGATGGGGGTCGGGATCATTCCTAGCCTTGTGTTTGCAGTAGGTGGATTTGAGTTAACATTTCAGACGCGAGCTTTTGTCATTCTGGGTGTGAGCACTGGAGCCTTCTTTTTTACTGGGCTGTTCTGGAGGCGTGAAACGCAAGCGTATCGAGAACAAGTAGACTCATTCTTTAAACGTATGAAAACTCCGGTTGACTTTAAGAAAGAGGTGCAACGGGATACGGATCATCTACAAATGCGTATCATCGGCGGATTTACGCTGGTGATTGCTATCTTTGTCTTAATTCTTAGTTATATTCAAACTGATAAGTTAGGATTGATATGTGTCTTATTGTTGGGGGGAGTTTTACTCGTATTTGCTATCTTCATGCTGTTGTGTTCCAGGAAGAAGGGCGAAGTGGGTCGAGGGATCTAAGGTTGCCTCGGAACGAAGTGAACCTACTATAAAATGGTGCCTAAAAATCCGCAGCCCCGGCTCAAAGACATTGCCGAGTCCTTGGGTTTGCATAAAAGCACGGTTTCGTTAGCTCTCAATGGAAGCCCCAAAATTGCGGACGATACACGTGATAAAATTCTAGCTGCAGCCAAAGCGATGGGTTACTTTCCGGACCCGACAGCGCAGAAGTTGGCGCACATGCGTCAAAATAAGGTTCAAAAATCCTTGATTCCTCTTGCCTGGTTGAATCTGGATCCATTTCAAGATTATTGGCACCGGTTTCATGCTCAAAACGAGTATTTTTCCGGAGCCCACGAACGTGCCAACCAACTCGGTTATTATTTAGATGAGCATTGGATTCATTCAGAAGGAATGAATTTTAAACGTTTGGTTGGTATTCTTAAAAGCCGCGGAATAGAAGGTGTGATCATTCCGCTTTATTTTCACGCGAATGAGGATCTACACCAGGAGTTGTTTGAAGAATTTTCTGTTGTCACGCTAGCTCATGTTCCCCGCACCCGTTACTTCGACCATGTTCGCCCTGATTTCTGCTATAATATGCTATTAGTGACGGAGCAGCTTAAGCGGGATGGTATCAAACGGATTGGTCTTGTGATTAAAGATGGATTTGATGCAACAACGAATGGCTATTCGTCGGCGATGTATCTTTATTACCAGCAATCGATTCCGATTAAGGATCGAATCCCTCCATGCTTCGTGAGTTTGAATAATCAAAATCTGCCCAAGAAGATCCGTGAGTACCGTGACTATATCGAAAAATGGAAACCCGAGGTAATTATCAGCCGGGACTACCCGGCAGTTGAAATAATTGAAAAAGCGGGATTCAAAGTGCCGGATGATTTACAGCTCGTTCATCTACAAGTTACGGAGGAAAACAGTTCGTTTGCTGGGATTCGTGAGCAAGCCAGAGTGATCGGAGCTTCTGCGGTCGATTGGATTGTTCAGAAGATTCAACATACTCAGGAAGATTCGATTAATCACCCTAAGGAGATTCTGGTAAAAGGAGTTTGGCAGGATGGATTTACCTACCTGGGTTCTGGATCTTCTTAAATACGCACCCTATTTATTTTACAAATAAAAACACCGTTTCCCACAAATAGGGAAACGGTGATCGATAAGGTTTCTAATTGATATGATACCTAAAACGGCGAAGTTCCGAATAGGAATTCTTCAACGTTGGTTCGTCCATCGCCATCTTCATCTAAGGCTCCGTCACTTCCATTGTTTTTATTGAGGAAGCTGAATAGGTCTTCATATGTATCAGGCATTCCATCGTTGTCCGAGTCGGTGTAGGCGGTTCCAGCACTGTGACTTGGAATGGACCCCGGGTTTGTTTGCCATGTGCCTGTTCCGTCGATGACGTCCTGTACCCAGCCTGCGTCGAGAGAATCTCTGCGCCAGCTTTTAGTGCCATCGGCTTCGAGTCTCCAGCAAGCTCCGGCTTCACTGAGAACTTTTGAGTAGGCTGCATCGGCAGTGAATTCTTCATCCACTTGTGTGGCACTGATGCGCGAAGTCACCAGGAATGTTTGTAGTGAACCGGAAGTTTCATCTACACCCTGAGGTGTTGAATTTCCATCAACGTAAATCTCACTACTACTGGTCAGATTGTCCAGTTTACCCAAGAAAAATCCGGGTGATCCGGTATCGGTTCCGGGGATGAAGGCGTTTTTGATGAAGTTACTTTTCACGGTATCCGACATCAGCGCAGGTTGGAGTAACCCCCAAGATTCTCCACCGGTATTATACATGACATTATTAACAACTTCCGTAATCCAGGGGCTTCCTACTCGTGGATTACGCCTTGCTGCATGGGCAAACAGGTTTTTGTGCACCGTTACGTTTCCATGAGAATATCCCGTGCTTCCTCCAATGAGCATTGCACAGGAGTGGGTTTGGCTGCTGTTTCGAGTTTTGGGGTGGATGTTGTTGTTATGGAGAGGTTCGGCAATGATACAGTTTTGGATCGAGATATTCTGTGCATCACCCCAAACTTGGATGGCTTCATCGATTGACCAACTCGCCGAAATGTGATCAAGAGTCACACGATTTGAATCTGAGTTAATGGCGATACAATCGATATCAACATCCGTCTCGGTGAGATCCTGACCCATTGCATCACCCGTTCTAATTTTGAGGTGTTGAACAATGACGTCGGTTGCTTTGATTTTTAAGGTTGGATTTCTGTTGTTGCTCCCGTTTTCTAATGTGATTCCATCTCCCGGTGCTGTTTGTCCAGCAATCGTTATATTAGAATTATTGATCGTGAGCGGACTGTCCAATGTAATGATTCCACTCACAGTGAAAACGATAATCCGGGCTCCTGAGGTTCCAACGGCTTCTCGGAAGGAGCCGGATCCTGAATCGTTCAAATTGGTTACTTTGATCACCGTGCCACCAGATCCTCCGCTGGAGGTTTTGCCAAAACCTTCAGGAACAAATAATGGTTCGTGATAGCCCTCGATCGAAATGTCATCAATGAAGAGGTCGTCTCCCGCATGAGATGTATCGCAGATGATGCGGACATTAAAGCTATCGCTGAAGTCGAAATCTGCGCGAGTGAAGGTGCGTTCGTAGTCATAATATACCTCCGTTTCGTCACTTGGATAGTCAATCCCGTTGACCATCGTTTCCACGATTTCCCAAGAACTTCCGTTGTATATTTCAATTCTCCATTGGTCCACATTAAGCCAGTTTTCATGGTCCCAAGCCATAAACGAAAACTTCAACTTGATTTGGCTAAACGAACGAATGTCGAAGGAATTTGCTAAATAGGTTCTGCTATCGGTGTCTGAGGAATCGTTATCTTGGAGTTCGATAGCGTTCATTCCGCTAGCGGCCTTGTTAAATCCGCTTCCTGAATAGGTATAATATTTGCAATCGGAACCCGCGTCGACCCACGAGCCGAAGCTATCTTCAAACCCATCGGAGACGAGGGTGCGCCATCCAGGCGTGATATCGTAGTCTGCAGAAGTAACCGATATGCCACTTGTGCCAGCAGTGTCGATCGTTTGCTGATTGGATAAGTTCCTTAACTTAACTTCCCACTTACCTTCAGATTCCACAACATTCAATGGAACGAGAAAGTTGATCGAAATAGTGCCACTGGAGCCCGCTGATAGTGTTCCAGAATCGACTCGCCTGTAGAAAACCAGGGAATTATCGGTTTTCCGTCCAAAAAACCGGAGTTCGAGACGTGCTTGTGAGCTGGTGGAGTAATTGATGCTAACATTATACGTTTCACCGGGTTGGACCGAGAGTGGTGGATTTCCAGAGTTGAAGTTGACTGAGTTTGCCTGAACAACTTCTGCGCAAAACAGAAGGCCAAGAATAACTAACATTCCATGCGTTTTAATCATGGTCAAAATAAATACCATTTATGCATATATTCAAATGAGATTCTATTTCAACCGCTTGAACGCCGGCCGTTAGACCCAATCTAGGGCGAGATAATGGGTTTAACTGCTTAGTTTGACCGCAGAAACAGGGAATTCGTTTAGCTAAAGAAAAGGTCAGCGAAGCGACCAGACAGTCGCCGATCTCTACTACTTTCCGACGATGAATTTCAAAACGGATGGCTGATAAATAGATAGTTAACAGCTTAAATTGGTTTTAGAGAGTTTTTCAACCGGTTTTCGAACAAATGCCTACCTCCGGCCCCTTTCGTGACGTATAAATAATGTATACATTAATTTAAGCCCAGGCGTAATGGGCCAATAGTTTAACAGAAAAGGAAATTACAATGAGTTCAATAATGAGTAAACAGTGGATGGTGACAATACTGGCCAGCCTGATGGCGCTGAATACAGCAAGCGGGGTTTTGGTCTTTGAAATGAATTTTAACGACGCGACCGGCGCTCAGAGTGCGGCAACGACTGTGCCTTCTTCGCCCGCAATAACCCCGACTTTAAGTGCTACAGCAGGTTTCTCAAATACTGTTGTTCCCTCGATAAATGGGGGTGGTTTTGCGGCGGATTTAACGGATACGAGTGTGACATCTGGTGGAACGGCCCCTTCATTTATTGTAAGTGATGCTGATGCTGGAGCCATCGATGGATTGTCTGTATTAACAATTTCGATGTGGATCAACATTGATGGTAGTACAACGTCTAATCACCGAATTTTGCGTAAATCATTCGATGATATCCTTCAGATTAGAACCAACAATACCATTCGCTTTGAGATTGATGGACCTGGCAGTGGTGATAGCGAAACAATTGATAGTACGCTCACTGTCGCAGATAACACATGGACGTTTATAGCAGTTTCCTATGACGGAACCAGTAGCACCAACAACTTAACATTTTGGACCCGCGCGGAGGGTGCGGGAGCTTTTACTTCCGAAACTCAGACACTTTCCAGCGGACTAGACTGGGGAAGTAACAACGATGATCTGTTCATCGGTGGTCCGTTAGCTGGGACTTATGCTGAAGCATACCTTGATAATCTCAGATTTCATGACACAGTTCTCTCGGAAACCGAACTCAATTCACTGTTCACAACAGTCGATGTTGTTCCTGAGCCGTCAACCTATAGTTACATTTTCCTTGGATTTTTGATCTTGGCGGCAGCGCGTCAATACGGGCTCCGGAAGAATTCAACGAAGACTTCGTAATTTCTTAACTCAGACGGCCAATCAAAACTATTTTAGACTAAAACCTAACAGATAAATACAATGCAAAATCAAGTTCAAAATCCTTTTCTTCTGAATGATAACTACGCAGGGAGAGCTTGGAAATTGCAGTCTCTAAAGGCATTTACTCTCGTTGAACTCCTGGTTGTGATTGTCATCCTTGGTTTACTCGTCGGATTGGCCGTTCCGGCAACTCTTAAAGTGCGTGAAAAAGGCCAGGAAGCTCAGTGCATCAACAATCTACGGAGTCTCCAGCTGGCTAACGAAATGTATGCGACCGATAATGATGGCGTCTATGTAGCCGCCTACACGACAGATTCCACAGGTTCGCTGACTCAATGGTATTCGAATTTGGAGTATCGAGACATGTTAGCTAGCGTCCTAGACCTTGATAACCGTTTTAGCTGGAGTAAAGAACTTCTTTGTCCCGTCGCCTACCAAGCTAAGGAAAATCGATATGATTCGATTACGGCAAGCTATGGGATTAATCGTAATGCATTGATAACCAACGGAGGAATGAGCGGATCAAATTCATCAAGCGCAATTCGGGCTGCCAATATTAGCAGACCCTCTCAAACGGTTGCATTCGCTGATGCTACCGACTGGCAGGTTAAATCATCAGCCCTCTCTGCCTGGACAGGTCGAGAAGGACAACAGGGAAATAGCGCTGTAGCGTATCGCCACAATGGGCGGTGCCATGTCGTTTTCTACGATGGTCATGTTTCTAAACTCACCATGGCTGAAGCCACTGCGCCTGAGAATGCGCACCTTTGGACCTACCAAGACTAGATTTGTATCTAGTCCATCTCCATCTTCAGTTTTTTATGATGTCCGTGAATACTCGGGTTCAGTCTATTCTGCCCTTAGCTCTAATCGTTGTTCTTTTTTCCTTAGAAAATAACCTGCTTCTTGCAGCCGAGGAGGTAGAAACTTCTAGCACTGTAGCGTTTAGCCCGCGAGTTCCACCAAGCATGATTCAACCCGGAGGTGGGTATCTTGTTTTTGCTGAATATACAGTATCACAGGCGAGCCGGGCAATTCTTTCATATCTTGAAGAAGACGATTCCTCGAAACAAGAACTTGTGCTTGCTCGCAGCAGTGAACTTGCGCCGGGCGCTGGTAATGTTGAGTTCATAACGTCTGTTCCAAAGGATCTTTCTCAGGGGAAAGGAGTCTGGAAAGTTTCGGTAGTTGAAGAACTTTCAGGGAACGTTTCGGCGTCCGCAAAATCGCGGGTAATCGTCAGCAATCCATTAACATGGCAAAAACTTCTAACAGAGTCATTTGAAAACGAGGGAAATCAATGGAATATCGCGCCAACCTACTTGAATTGGAATCAACCCAGCTATGTGGATCACAAAGGTAATCGCATGGTTCAGATTGTCCGTGGAGTCGGCGGCGCCGAGATTACAGCTCTCTCATTTCAGGATTTTTTGGATATTTCAAGATACGATCAAATCGAGCTCACCTTTGACTATTTACCCTTGCAGCATGAAGAAGGAGATCGGTGGGCAGTTGACGTCAACGATGGAAGCGGTTGGCGGATGATTAAAACGTACGAGGCTGGGAAAGATTACCAAACAGGAAAAACAAACGGTGTGGAGCATGTTACTTTGGCGATTACACCGGATGAAATAGATTTCAACGAGGCATTCTCGTTTCGATTCCACAATAAGTCTTCGCTATTTCAAGACGGACTGCTGATCGACAACGTTTCGGTTCAGGGAAGTCGTTCGCCTGAATTTTTGCCGCAGGGCTTCGGCCATAATGCGATAGGTGGAAGAGGAGGTCGTGTCATTAAGGTGACCAACTTGAACGATAGGGGACCTGGTTCATTTCGCAATGCATGTGAGGCTTCTGGCCCTCGAACCATTATCTTTGAAACGGCAGGGGTTATCACACTAGAAACACCTTTGGTCGTTACCAAACCCTATTTAACGATCGCCGGGCAGACGGCTCCGGGAAGTGGAATTACTTTAACAAACGGTCAAAAAAACACTCGACCCACGCTAAAAATCAAGGCGCACGATGTCATTGTGCAAAACCTAAAAATACGAACGGGAGACCACATGGAAATGGATCCCAATGCGAGGAATTCGAATCTAGATGCTATTGCGCTGACCGATAATGCAGCTCACGTCATTCTCGACCAGCTAACGTGCAGCTGGGCGACAGATGAAACGGTGCAGATCTATGGCGATCCTAAATACGTGACGCTTCAGCGATGTATCATTGCTGAAGGGATTGCCTGGGGCAAACATCCGTATACCAAGACTCGAAAGCAAGCCCACGGCTGCGCCATCATCATTGGTAGTGGAAAAGAAAAAATCTGTGGGAACATAACTATTTTTCAAAACCTAATGGCTCACAATTGCCGTAGAAATCCATTGCTTTCATGTCAACTCTCTGTCGATGTTGTCAATAACGTCATGTATAATACAGGAGGAGATGATCAAGGAATTTATCAACCTGTCATCGTATCCAGTAGAGGTGATCAAACGCCGCATTACAGTTTTACTGGGAATGTATTCATCCCAGGAAATGATACTGGGTCTCCTGCGCACTTCGTCGGCACCTACTCTGATACAAGCTTAAAACCAGGCTCGGTTGTTTACTTTGCAAACAACCAAATTCCAAATTCCGTCCGAGCTGAGAGTGAACTTGTTAAACCTCACGTTGTTGAAACACCGCTTCGGTCTCTACCTATAGCCAATGAGGTGAGCCCTAAACGTGCCTTGGAGCAGGTTTTAAGTGAAGCAGGAGCTTGCCGTATGTTATTGGCTAATGGCAGCTCCGTGCTTAGAAGGGATGCCTTAGATCAGCGCTGGGTTGACGATGTGCGAAATGGAACCGGGAGGTGGGTGAATCAGGGGGGTGTTATTCCTGAGCATACCTTGGGTCAGGTGAATCAAGATAGCGATGGCGATGGCCTTCCCGATGTGTATGAAAAAATGTATTCGTTTCTAGATCCAGAAAATCCGAAAGATGGTAATGGAGATGAAAATCAAGATGGTTTTACCAATTTGGAAGCATTCCTTTTCGGACTGAGCCCTTAACCCGAGGGTGATCCAATCAGTAGCTAGACAGAAGCGGAATAAAACCACCAGAGAAGAAACAACCCGAGAGCAAGGCGATACCATGCAAATGGGTTGAAGCTGTGAGTGCGGATAAATCCGAGTAGCCATTTAACGGCAATGAAAGCGACAATTGCTGATACAAAAAATCCTAGCCAAAACTGATCCATATCTTGAAAGGCGTCTTTACCTTCGTCTCGCCAGGCTTCTAGGGCAAGATACATGCCTGCAGCAAACATTGTCGGAATTCCAATAAGAAATGAAAATTCAGTGGAGAGGGTGCGTGAAACTCCCAGAAGCATGGCCATGATGATCGTAGCAGCGGATCGAGATGTTCCCGGAAATACACCGGCAATTACCTGGGCAACACCCACGAGAGCTGCGACATTCCATCCGATGTATTCTTGTGGCTGTGTCTTGCTCAATCGCCATTCTGAAAGAAAAATAAATAAAGCGCCGATCAATACGGCCCAGGCAACTGGAAGTGGCTCCTCCGGCAATTCAAATCCAGCTTTACGGACACTTAAGCCAAGGATCACCGTAACCATAAAAGCCAATGCGAGCTTAAGAAGGTAATTCAGCTGCTCCGGTTTTCGCCAATGGCACGCGAGATCTAAAAGTTTTCGCCAATAGATGAGAACAACAGCGGAAACGGCACCTGATTGGATGCCAACGTTAAACAATTCACTGCGAGGATCATTTAAAAAATATTGAACGAGGAGAAGGTGTCCGGTTGATGAAATCGGAAGGAATTCGGTAATTCCTTCAACAATACCGTGGATGAGGGTGAGTAACCAATCTGGCATGTGCCAGTTAGAGTGGCTGCGAATTTTTAAGAACCAAGTAAATAATAAAGAAAGGCGTCCTGCTGCAAAGCAGGACGCCTTCGGACGTTTTTAAATTACATTATTTACAACAACTACTGCATTGGTCACCGCAGCACGTTGCACAATGTTTACCGCAGCATTCTATGCAATTGCTAGCTTGAGCAGGAGCAATTGCAATAAATGCCAATACTGCGAAAACAGTTAGTAATGATTTCATTTTCAATACCTTTCAATTGAAGGTGAATTATCAGGTTATGGCTCATGAAACGCGTGAGCCTATCTCGAATTCAATCAGAACTTTGGTGGGGGGACCGAAGGGGCTAGGTCAATGCCGACAAGAGAATCGGTTGCATCAAAAAAATGCAAATCGTCATACTGTAACAGAGGTAGATCAACGAAAGCCTTGAAATAAACAAGCGGTTGAAGTGTGGGTGATGTCGAAAGATTGCATGGACATTCGAGGCAGTCACTATCGGGCTGATGAGAGCAGCACTGCATTTCTTCCTCGCAACTAAGGTCATAAGAAGCTTCCGATGCCGAAAAATAAGGTGGTTGATCCAAGGCGTCGGTGACCGTGACCAGGAGTGCCATTGAAACAAAAAACAAAACCACTTTTTTCAAGATCCATTAGTTTAGCAATATTGCGAAAAAAAGGCAAGTAATAGGGTATTATTCTAACGTAGAGAGTATTATCTAAATTTAAAAAATTATTGTTAGGAAGCACTAGACACTAACGTTTTAGTAAACTAAGTTTCGAAAGGTTTCTGGTTTAATTATGACCTTCAAACGGTTTAGTCTGACTAAGCGCCTGATATTTCTGTCAGTGGCTCTGATTCTATTTTCGGTAGGACTGGCTTGCTTCTTTGTCTATATTGAAAACAAAAAGAGTCTCGAATTATCTTTAAGTAACGAGTTGAAAGCTATCGTTAACTCGGTGGCTCCTCTCATTGATGGTGATCTTCATGAATTTATCCGCAAAGTAGAAGGGATTCCTATTGAAGAAGAGGAAGACTTTCGAGTTATTCAAGATACGTTAACTAAGATCAAAACATCAAACAACCTGTTCGTTGGAGATGAGAGTCCTCTTTACACCTTGAGAAAAGCTGAGGACTTTGCGAAAACCCAAGAGCTAGAATTTGTCGTAATGACAGATCGCAATGAGCACGGGGGAATACTTTACTGGGAACCGTTATCCAATCCAAGAGCACCTCATTATTGCCTTTTCTGGGCAAACTTCAGCTACCGGAATCTATGAAGACTCCGAAGGCGTTTGGCTCTCTGCAG
This sequence comes from Verrucomicrobiota bacterium, assembly GCA_039027395.1. Classification (GTDB taxonomy): domain Bacteria; phylum Verrucomicrobiota; class Verrucomicrobiia; order Methylacidiphilales; family JBCBYL01; genus JBCCKK01. The sequence continues at coordinate 25,005 of JBCCKK010000007.1, forward strand.
CGGCACCAATTCGAGATCAAGCCGGTAATGTGGTGGCTGTTTTGCAAGCGGACCGACCCGTTACTTTTTTCTATGGAAAAGCTAGAGAGAAATCCTTTTACATTCTGATGTGTGCTCTGGCGGGTATTGTTCCCGCTATTTATTTCTCGTTTCTGATGGCTCAATACGTAGCAAGGCCGCTCAAAGAACTCGTTAAGGTCAGTGAACGCGTCGGAGGTGGTGATTTTACCGTTCGAACTCGGATTGAAGGAGGTGATGAAATTGGCGATTTGGGAAGAAGTTTCAATAAGATGACGTCCCAGTTGGAGCACTACCGAACCGAACTTCACGAGCAAATTGATGAATCGGTTCGTGCAAGAAATGTTGCCGAAAAAGCAAATAATGCGAAATCTGAATTCCTGGCCAATATGAGTCACGAAATTCGAACACCGATGAACGGGATTGTCGGCATGACTAACTTGCTCGCGGATACGGAACTCGACGATGAGCAATATCGATTCCTCAAAACAATGCAATCCAGCTGCGATACCTTGCTCTTTTTGATCAACGATATCTTAGATTATTCCAAGCTCGAATCGGAACAGATCACGCTAGAATCTTGTTCGATTTTTCTGCGCGAGCTAATTGAAGACATCCTCGACTTATTCACGGTGGAGGCAGATAAGAAAGGAATCGATCTCGCCTATCATATCGAAGAAGAAATCCCCCGAGCGATTATGGGGGATCCCACTCGGCTAAGGCAGGTGATTACGAATCTGTTAACCAACGCTCTTAAATTTGCAAAAGGGGGATCCGTCGATATAAGGGTTTCACTAACCAGCTCGCTGGTTGACGGAAACAAGGAAGCAGGCAAGGAATTCTTGCACGTTGCCGTTCGAGATACGGGTATAGGGATTCCCTCTGATCGAATCAATGCAATCTTTCAATCGTTTACCCAGGCCGATGTTTCCACGACACGAAACTATGGAGGAACCGGATTGGGCTTAACAATTTGTCAGAAAATCTGCCACCTGATGGGAGGGCAGATTTGGGTGGAAAGTGTGGAGGGTAAGGGTTCAACCTTTCACTTCGAGATTCCACTCGTAGCTTCCAATGAGACTGTCCCGGCAAAACAGAAGTATGCGGCTGCTTCGTTAATAGGCAAGCGAGTGCTAGTCGTAGATGATATTGAAATTAATCGTATGATTGTTCGGCGATACAGTGAGTCGTGGGATATGTTGGTCGATACGGCAAGCTCGGGTGAAGAGGCTCTGAAAAAAATCGACGCAGGAACGCCATATGATGTGGCTGTCTTAGACTACCAGATGCCGGGTATGGATGGACTTACGTTGGCGGAACATATTAAGTGGAAGAGGAATCATAAAGTGAGGCTAATTCTTCTTTCATCTGTCGGTTTCTTTGCAAAACAAAATCCAGAGATGCTAGAACATTTCGACCAGCTTCTCGAAAAACCAATTAAACCCTCCGTGCTTCATGACACGTTTCAAAATGTGTTTAGCACGATTGAGGCTTCAGGAAGTAAACGGAAGCGGAAAGCCCGCAAGACGGCTAAGAATGAAAAGGTTGTTAACGATCACTTGAGGATCTTAGTGGCAGAAGACAATCCGACAGGCCAAGACATCACATTCTACC
>JBCCKK010000008.1:0-25970 GCA_039027395.1 Verrucomicrobiota bacterium
CCCCCATCAAAGAAGACTTGGAATGAGATGCCCGTGCTTCATCCCTGAACGTATCCCGATCCCGGTTCAATGATCTCGTCGTCGGTAAGCGAAGCGGAATTATTTCTCGGTTTGTTGAAGATCAAATCGAAATCCTATTTTGGATGCGGCCGGATCGGGATACGTTCAGGGATGAAGCAAGGGCATCTAATTCCAATTCTTCTTTTATGAGGGTTTTCGGTTTCTTACTTACCGCGAACGAACGGATGACTGAAGTTTCTTTGGGTGGAACTTGAACCCGCTGAGGAACAACCTTACGCCTCGTGTCGCTAATGTAGGCTTCCAAGTCAACGTCACTCGGACTTCCTTGCGTTGAACCCGGCTCGGTAGGAGCTGCGGCCGCCCGTAAATTACCGGTTTCTTGCCGTAGGCCGCGAAATGCATCGGTCTCTGCCTCTGCCAAGACCGCATCGTCGAGTTTGGCAAGATAAGCTCCTTTACGGCTTCTTTGCTGAAGTTCCTCTTGAACTCCCGCTAAACTTTCGTTTGGTGTCGGATAAACCTGAGCAGGGACCTCTCCTTCAATAAACGCAGTATTAGCCGTCAGAAACCGGGCGGTCGATTCAGATCGATTCGTCGCAGTGGATGGAGACGGAGAAATCAGTTGGCCGCTTGCAGAAACCGAGAAGCCTAAACTAGATCGGGACCACTCTTCACTGAGGACACTGGAAAACCGTTCCGAAAGCTCTTGCGGAGAATATCGATCAAGCATCCCTTCGACGAGGGCAACAAAGCGTTCGTGCTCAACTCGCACAGCGAGCGATACCTGGGAGGCAATGGAATCAGCCTGCTGTTGCCTTAATCGGGCTTCTTGATCTTCAATGAGTACCTGTTGTTGTCCAGCGGACTTCAGAGCCAGATACCCAAGGACTAGAGCAGGTAGGAAGACGCCCAAGCTGAAGATCAAAATCGTTTTTTTCATTAAAGATTAAATCCCCGGGTCCTTTCAGAACCCGAGGATCATTCAAGCTACTTTTGGTTCTTTTGTCTGTAGTTATCGTATTGAAATTCTTTACGGCTGCGTCTGTCAAAACTCCCTTCTGATTCAAGTAACTTAGCATTTGAAAGCAGTGAGTCCGTTTCTTGGTCCAATTTTGAATCGCGCAGTTCACCGGGTAATGCGTCATTGGCGCTGGCCTGGGCCCGCAGGACTTGAGCGGCTTCTTCAGGCTTCTTGGCATCCACGAGTGCCAGGGCTTTGACTCGGGATGCTAAGTTCCGATACCACGAAGCTTGCTTCGCAACTTTCTTATTTAAGCTCGTGTCAGCCTTTTTTCGATCTGTCGTAACATCGACATAAGCGACGAACTCGTCCGAGCGACTCGATCCAGCAACTTCATCCGAGTAATCGGTCTGAACTTTAGCAATTCGAATCCGTGTTCCATCGACATTCTTGACCTGGCAGCGAACGAGAAACTGGCGTTCTTGTCCGGCATAATAATCGTTAAGCTTCAGTTCAGCTGTATTACCCTTAAACCGAATTTCAGGGTGCCCAAGGATTTCGATCGGAGTCACGCCGTCCGGTAGTTCAATTCGGATTCGAATATTTCGGGCAACAACATTTCGCAGATAACCTAGCTCCTCAGCAAAAATAGTGGGAAGTGTTTCAATATCCTGCACATAGTAATAATTGGCAGCGCTTGCCTCGGCCAAGGAAACCATGAGATCTTCATTGTAATCGTCACCAAGGCCGACTGTTGTCACATGAATTGACTCGCGAATCAGTCTTTGGCCGAGCCTAGCAAGCTCTGCTGGAGTCCGGGGTCCCACATTGGCGATTCCATCGGACAATAAGATGACTCGATTTACTTTTTCCTCGTCGAAGTATTCGCGTAGTTCTTGCGCTCCCGCTTTGACTCCCGCATGCAAGGCGGTTGAACCGCCGCAGCCGAGATTCCGGATGGCCGATCTGATTTGCTTCTTGTTCCTAACATGTTGAGCTGGAATTAGAACGTCAACCTGTGTGTCATAAGCAACCAAAGAGAATGTATCCTTGGACTGAAGTTGATCCACGACGAGAATAGCCGCTTGTTTGGCTTGTTCTAGTTTAGCACCGCGCATCGAGCCCGATCGATCAAGGACTAATGCAAGATTTAGCGGATGCCGTTTGTTGGGCCTAACCGAACAACCAAGAAGATCGATACTAAACACAAGTTCTTGTTCATCGCTGGCAACAACGTAGCTCCGTTCCGGAATAACATTAACTTGGAGTGTGGGGTTTTTAGCGACACCACAACCGATAAGAAGTAGGCCACTACAAAGGGTGAGTAATAGGGTTCTCATGCATCCACATTAGTGGATTGACGGTATCTGGTTGTCAGAGCGGTGTCCGAAAAATGTAAAAAAAATGTAATAGAAGTTTGAGACTAGGCGAAGCTCAACAGTCTTACTCAGTCTTAATGCCGAGGGTCTCTGCAAGCTTGCCGGCCGTTTTCAGCATCAAGAACTCATCCAACTCGCTAACTCGGGCCTTGGTATCATCTGCCTTGAGCTCGGGATAGACGCTCAAAACTTGCAATAAACCCAAGAAAGGTTTGGGAGAAAAATCCTGGGTGAGTATCTGTTCTCGCACCTGACCTGCAATGCTTGCTCCGAGGAGCTCTTTTGAATAAGGATACTTAGTCCGGGTTTTCCAAGGGGTGTATTCTTTGGGAAGCTGGATACGAATGAGCGGGCTGCTTTCCGCATAACCGAGAACATTATCGAGTGCCAGTTTGCCCTGCTTAGAAAGAGGTGAGCTCGTATAAGTGTTAAGCCACATCACTACTTTTCCCTGTAACTGGGGTTCCAGCAAAAGAAAACCGAAACGATTGAGGAACGCAGTGAACATCGTTTCCCGACCGTCTTCTTGAGTGATATAACGAATCTTTACGAAGTGATTTTCAAAGATGGCAACAGCCCCCCAGGAATATTGAAGTTGGCTGTCAGGAATGGGTTTCTCGTCCGGCGTTAAAATCTGACGAAAAGCCGCGGATGATGACAGAAACACCACAGGCTCCTCTACCAATCCCGTCCCAACATTGTGAGCTTTCACCTGTTGGCTGATTAGTGTGTCTGAATAAAAGCCTCGCACCTCGATCTGCTGGACCCCCCGCTGCATCGCGGCAAGTTCGGCAAAAGCCAGTGAGTTCTCAGGATCGCGAGCCACTTGATCGAGACCCTTTGTGTAAATGAAGATATCAACCTTAGCTTTCTCCGGTTCGACATACTGTAGGCTGATACCCAGCTTCTCAGCGGGCGAATAGGTCGTTTTGGATTCAAGGACAAAGGCATCAATTTGACGAGGGAACAGGATCTTTGTCGCTTCATGGCGAAACGCCGTCTGAAGAGGCTCCGTTTTGCCAAGGAGCAGCAGCGGAAATCCGAAGAAAACCAGGTAAACGATCCAAAATGAAGGAAGCTTCGATACCATCCGAAGCGCCTATTGTTACCCCCGATGCGAGAAATCGAAAGCAAAACTGATTTGGCTCACGCCTGCTTCCTTTACTTGCGAAATCCGTTTACCGAAGAAATGCTTCGTGCAGTCCACCGTCCACTGTAATCACCTGCCCGGTTGTCTTGCTGAGGCGTCGAGTTACTAAGAGGTAGTAGGCCTCTGCTTGATCTGCAGGAGTAATCGGCGAACGGGTGAGGGTTCTGTTCGCATAAAATTGAGCGAGCTTATCAACCAATGATTCCGTTTCTTCACTATCAGAATAAGGAATCTCATACTTGGCTAGCGAGCCGATGACCCGTTCGCGTGGGAACATCGCCGAACCTTTTACTACGGTCGCGGGAGCAACTCCATTGACCCGAACCAGCGGACTCAGTTCAATAGCCAATTCGCGAACCAAGTGGTTTGCGGCAGCTTTTGAAGTGTCATAAGCAACGCTTCCCTTCTTTGCCACGACTGCATTGGCGCTCGTTGTAAGAACCAAATTTCCAGTGAGTCCCTGTTCTTTCCAAGTCTTGCTAGCTTCGTCCGCGACAAAGTAGCTTCCTGAAACATTGATGCCGAAAGTGAGTGCCCATTTATCATCCGGAATATGTCCCGTGGTATCGGAAGGAACAAAGATTCCCGCAGTAACACAAATGGAGTCAAAGCCTCCGTAGGCAAGTAAAACCTGGTCGAGCATGGTTCGAATGCTTTTCCGTTTGGTGATATCCGCGGCAAGCCCAATCGCAGGACCGCAACCACTGATTCCGCAACCGGCGACGCCGATACCGACTCCATATTTGTCTGTGATCTCTTTTGCGGTAGTATCCGCAGCCTCCTGGTTCAAATCGACGCAAACAATATTAGCGCCCTCTTTAACCAGTCGGTGAGCGGTCTCTTTTCCTATACCACTACCTGCCCCAATAACAACGACGGTCTGCCTTGCTAGCTCCGCCTCTGGTGGCATGCGCTTGAGTTTGGCCTCTTCAAGTAGCCAATATTCAATATCGAATGCCTCTTGCTGTGGGAGAGCAATGTACTCGTCAATTGCTTCCGCGCCTCGCATCACCTCAACGGCGCAGTTATAAAATTCAGCGGTAACTCGGGATTCACTCTTACTCTTGCCCCAAGCAATCATGCCCAGTCCAGGAATCAGAACTACCGTCGGGTTGGGATCCCGCATTGCGGGTGAGTTGTCGTGTTTGCACGTTTCGTAATAGGCCGTGTAGTCCTTGCGATACTGCTCTAGACCTTGCGAAAGAAGATTTTTCAATGCGCCCAAGTCTTTGGAAGCCGGATCCCAGTCAACATACAGGGGTTTGATCTTTGTGCGCAAGAAATGGTCAGGACAACTTGTGCCTAACTCGCTCAAACGAGGGGCATCTTGCGAGTTAACGAAGCGGAGGATCTTTTCATCATCTTGAACCGTGCCCACAAAGCGTTTGAATTGCGAAACTTGACCTCGTAACCACGGAAGAATCCCTGCAAACGTTTGATTTCGCTCATCCTGAGAAAGGGCTGCATACTTTTCTCCACCAAAGGCACCCTTATCTCCGCCCTTCTTTTGATATTCCGTTTCGATGTATTCAGAAGCTTTATCAATTAAAGAAAGCGTAAGTTCGTAGCAAGCCTTGTCGTCGTCATCCCAGGAAATAAAACCGTGTTGACCCATCATGATGGCTTGCACATCAGGATCTTTCTTGGCGATCTCTTGCATTGCCAAGCCAAGCTCAAATCCAGGCCGCATCCACGGCACGTAAGCCATTTCTCCCTTGAAAATCTCCTTCGTCAGTGCTTCGCAGTTCTTGCTAGCAGCGATCGAAATAATCGCATTTGGGTGCATGTGGTCCACATGGTTGCCCGGCAGAAAGCTGTGAAGCGGTGTATCAATCGAGGAAGCTCGCGGATTGAGGTTGAACGTTGTATGGCGATACATACCAACCATATCGTCCTCGGCCTGCGATTTCAGGCCTTTGTCGCTCCGGGACGCGTAGACGTTTTGCAGTTCGATAAGTTTTTGTTGATAAAGCGATGAAAAATTTTCTTTCTTGGAGGTTCTTAGGTCGCCTCCGGAGCCCTTCACCCAGAGGACCTCAACTTGCTCTCCACTCAGCGGATCGGTTTCTTGAACTTTGGAAGATGTATTTCCCCCACCGGTATTGGTAATGCGCTGGTCTGAGCCGAGACAGTTCGAGCGGTAGACAAGACGTTCCACAGACGAAAGGTTCTCAGCTTTCGCATCATCCCATTGGTAGTTGACGTATTTGGTCTTCATTTGCTTTTATGAGCGTTTTCGATCATAAAAGCAAATGAGCATCATAAGTCAAGCCCCTCTTAGATGTGCAGATGCGTAGATTGCGAAAAATTGATTCTAGACGTCCGTATTAAGGTGGAATCGACGATTCCAGCGACAAAGAAAATACTCGGCTTGTTGACCTTGTTTGCTTTGGTCCAAACAGAACATCACATTCTCAGAATTCTTAAGGACTGATTTTTGCTGACGAACCACATCTGCGGTTGTGTTCCACAATCCGGTATCGTTCAAACCTTCCGCACTCATCAGTGCCCAATCGTATCTGAACTGTTGGATACTGCGTTCGGAGATCTGACCGATGAGTATCGACTGGCGTTCTAGCAATCGACCTCCGGTAAGAAATACTTCGATTCCCGCGACACCAGCAAGTGTTTCGGAAATCGGCAAGCTCGAGGTGACAATGGTAAGTTTAGAAATATCCGAATCACGAATCTGTTGAGCCACCTCATAAATCGTCGTTCCGGCATCGAGATAAAGAACACTGTTGTTTTGGATATAGGGTAAAGCTTGCTGAGCGATTCGCCTTTTTGCTTCCGCCTGCACGACGCGTCGCTGCTGAAACGAAGGAAATCGGAGATTATAGTCCACGAGGGCTCCACCGTGGGTGCGGGTAATCTTACTCGCCTTGGCGAGTTCCGAGAGATCGCGTCGCAAGGTTGGTTCGGATACGTTCAAACGAGCACAAAGTTCCTTAACGGGAAGATATCCCTGATCCCGTAACATGGTAGCTAGCGCCTCGCGCCTCGAATCGACCTCTTCTCGAGAACGTTTCATAATTTGAACTCTAGGTTAGGATATGAGCGAATTCAATCGTAACCGTTGAGACCTAGGGATGCAGCTTAGGATAGTCAAACCACGCGAGCGTCCCTTTTCGCCAATCAATGGTATTCCAGGAATCCGCCTGAAACTCGACCACCGCTAGGCCTGCTGTCGGAATATTGTCTATATTTGAGTTGGTAAGCTCATTCACCATTGAAGTGATCCCGGGGTTGTCCCCGAATGTAACAATGACGTCCTTCTCGTCACTAACGTTCTGCAGAACCTCTAACCAGGTGTGTGGGCTACAAAGGTAGAGAGCCTCGTTCCAGCAAATCATTTCCTCGGGAAACCCAAGAGTCTCTGCAAAGACTTCGGCGGTCGTGCGAGCACGCTTCGCCGGGCTAGACACCATGTAATCCGGCTGAATGCCAAATTGTTTAAGTCGATCTGCCGCGAGCGGGGCATCTCGCTCTCCTCGGTCATTCAGTGGTCGAGCGAAATCGTCTAACCCCGGATTGTTCCAGCTCGATTTTGCATGGCGTATAAAGACAACCGTTTTCATGAGCGGTGAACTTGGGAGAATAAGTGGGTAAGGTAAGGGAGCAGCTGCTTCTTCCGAGAAACAACGCCTTCCAGTTCATAAACTCCATCTTTGAGTTTCGGATAGTCGATCGTTTGACAGAGGTTGGTGTTTCCCGAGGCCAAAAGGACACTGTAGTGGAGACCGATGTCTGTTACAAAAAGGCAGGCGAAATCCAGTCCGCGTTCTTTGCGCATCGAATCCAGAGCGCCTTGTAGCTCTTGCCGCCGCTCCCAGAATCGAGTGAGTCCGAGCTCTTCGATCTGAGCAATTGCCAACTTCCAATCCCCCTCCTCATATTCCTTGCAGTCGCCTCGTACCGCTTCATCAGCCGTTTGAATCCTGAGAACTGAGCCAGCCGAAAAGAACGCATCCGAATACGCTTGCAGATCCTTTCCGGCAAGTTGGCACAGCCAAGGAAGGATCTCACGGTCCACGTCTGTGGTGGTCGGCGAGGTAAGCGTCAGCGTATCCGAAATCAAGCCCGTGGCCAGGCAAAGTGCGACTTTCGGATCGAGAGGAATTGTCTGATCGCGGAACATACGGGCAACGATGGTACAAGTCGAACCCAGAGGCTCGTTGATGAACCGAATCGGCTCCTTCGTTGAAAGGGCACCCCCGAGACGGTGGTGATCAATTACTTCCAAGATCGATGCTTGTTCGATTCCTCCGACGGCCTGAGAGAACTCGTTGTGATCGACCAAGACCACCTGCGTCAAAGGTGGGCTCAGTAAATCGGACTTCGAAAAAACACCCAGGAGACGATCCTTTCCATCAAGAACTGGGAACAGCGCCTGAGACGTGTGAGAGATGCGATCGCGAACGCCTTCAATGGGATCATTGCCGTAAAATTGAATGGTTTTGTCCAATAGGGCATGAGTGACTCGATTCGCACTCTTCATCAAAACGGTTGTAGACGCGGTGTCGTGCGGCGAAATGATAACGCTCACGCCATTTTCCCGAGCTGCCGAAAGCAACGCGTCATCCAATGGATAGCTACCACTGACGATCAAGCAGCGCACTCCATATTCAATGGCTGGGCGTTGGATGGTTGGCCGGTTTCCTGTGACTAAAACGACTTTTTCGGCTGGAAACTGTTTTAGTCTTTCGGCGAAGGCGTCGGCGCTCATGGCACCCACGGTAACGACGAACTCAGATTCTTCATCTCCCTCGACAATATGTTGGACCGTGCCATCCACGGCCTTGCTAACTCGGTTCAAGCAGGATCGAACTTTTCTAGCAGCCATTCCCCCTTCCTCAGGAAGTAAACTGTCGACGATCTTTAATAGCGATAGCATACCGACGAGTTCGTTATCGTCGTTAACTACCGGCAGACTGCGGAGACTTTTCTCGCGCATCCGATTGAATGCTTCCAGGAGGGATTCGTTGTCGTGGGATAAGATGACATCTTTTTGGCAAATCTGTTCCGCCGTCGGACGAACGTCCATAATCAGTTTTGGGTGCGGCAGTCCTGCCTCTTGCAAGGCGAATTCGGTCCGGGCATTGATTTCTCCACACCGAGCGGCTTCAGCGGCCGTTCCTTTTTTGCGAAGGAATTCAGCATAACCGATTGCAGAACAAATTGCATCGGTATCGGGATTCTTGTGACCAATGACGTAAATGGACATAAGTGGCTGATTCTCAATATCGCGGAACAAAATTCAAGTCAGGGATTACAATCGGCCAGAATCCCGGAAGAAAATTTCGTGATCATTACTGAAACAAAATATTTCCTGAGGCCACGTCCTCGGGCTCGCGCAATTTTGAAGTGTGGACGACTTCGATATCTGGGTCGGCATAACACCAGCGAATCAGGTCGGCAATTCTTGGGCGCCCATCGTGGGGCCAGGCAAGTGGAGGACGCTGAAGATTTCCCATCTGACAAATTCGATGAACGCCGTAATGTTGCCAAAATGCCCATTCCTCTTCGCTGATCTTTGTGGAACTCAGGGAAACTGAAGAAATTAAGTTTCTCCAGGGTTGAAGCAATTCATGCCGGTCTTCGACCGGAACGACCTCGATGAATCCAAAGCCCGGACCGGGTTCGATGCGAGAAGCCTCCCGTTGAACAACAGTCCAGGAAGCTGGATTATCAGGTGTCACTACCAGATCACCAGCGACAATGGCACGCTGGCGGGATTCAAAAATCAGAGCCTGGGCTTCGAAAGGTAACTTGGATGTTTCCGGTATTTGATAGCGTTCAAAAGCGGAGACCAAAAGCTCGGTAAAGGCCGCTGCGGATTCCCGGTTGGAGCACAGATAGCTTTGGGGCGATAGACATCCGAGTTGATCATAGGCCATGATTTCTTCGACCGCACGTTCAGCCCAGTCTTTACTGATGCCGTCTCCGGTAATGGAACCTAAACTGATCTTGTGGCCGTAGCAGACAAAAAGCTGTTTCCAAGAAATCTCTCTTCGAACGGCTTCAAGAGTTTCATTAGATCCATAGGCGACGACTGCATCACATGCTTTCATGATCTCTGGATCATGTTCCTTAAGCAAGGTGATCTTGGACTTCATATCGTCCGACAGATCTTCGACCAATGCTTCAAGTGGTGTTAATCCGGAAGAAGGGAGCTTGAACCACGCTCGACTCCCGAGAACGAGTGCGATCAACAGGCTGGTTTCCGCGGCTATCGAAAGATTACCCGCACACAGGTGATAGATCCCGGACGGAGCAATCGCATGCTTCCATCCTGTGTCAGATTGAACGGGTCCATCAAGGATCTCGGCAGAACCGAGCTCTGTTCTAAGCCAATCGTATAAATCATGCTCGGATACGAAACCCAGGCGCTCAGGCTGGGTAAACACACGACAAACTTCAGAAATATGGCGATCCAGGTTCATGATAAGACTCGATAAAGATTAAATTTCGTAGTTCAACGAACAGCCGCGTAGGTCTGCACGATCTGCTCGACCCAGCAAACCTATACCCACATCTTCCTGGATAGCAATATCAAGTGTTTGGATGGCACAGACACTTCCGACATTTGCTAGATCCACGATTTGAATCAGCCCTTGTTCGCCGGTTTGACAGATGGTTCCTGTGGCCGGGTCTCGAAGGATGACTCGGGTCCATGGTGGGAATCGATGGACTCCTTCATCGAGACGAGCATACGCTTGAGAGGAAAGTTCCGTCATTCCATACTCATTCCACACTTGTCTCGGCTCGACACCGAGAGAGCTCCCCATCAGCTCAAGAAATTCATTGGGGCTATATCTACGGTGATGTCCCTTATACCCGCCTGTATCAAACATCACAAACGATCGAGGCACTTCTGTGCGAATGATATTATCGCGTAGTTCTTCGGCAAACCGAGCATGGGCAAACGAAGTGCCAAGCAAAAATACAGGCTCATCGGACTCAAACAAAGAAATCAAATGATCCAGCAAGTGTTCCGAAGAAAAATTAAAACTTTCGTCGCAGTGGTAATCAACCGAGCGGCTGGCCACATGTTCCTCGAGGTAAGAAACCATATAGCTTAGTGACGATTCGGGTCGGTCTTCGAATGACGGGATCAGAGAAACCCAGTGATGATCGGCCACTGGAGGCATGAAGCGCTGGAATCCAGAGATTAGAGATTTTTCATAGTATTCAAGGGTGGCAAATTCGTGGGTTCCGGTTTTATCAGCGGTTGTGCCACTCGTGCGAAACGTTTGGCAACGCTCAATTGGGGGAAAGCTGGCGACGCGCTGATCTTTGAAGGAATCTGCCGGTAGCGCGGGAATCTGAGTCCAGTGGGTTAAGTGATCCGGGACGGTATTAACCCCAGCCAGATACCGTCGATAGACAGAATTGGTTTTTGCTTGGCGCCTGAACAGTCTCAAAGCAGCGACGTTAAACTGATCATCGTCAAGATCGGACCCGATATATTCCAGAACTTCGGGATCGACCTTCATTTGCCGTTCCGCTTCATTTGTGGAACAATACCTAAATCTCATGAAATGGGGAAAAAAAATTAATCGGTGGGTTGGAAGAAATATTTTTAAGATTTCTCCCTTGCTAGGTGGTAAATTGACCTACCGCGGTGATTTTTATTTTTCAGATCACGGTTCCGTGGAGGCAACAATTTATGGGAATGTGGCTTCCGAGTCATTTATCGAACTAAAGGAAGGATCTCGGATTGAGGGAAACGTACGGGCGCAAGGGCTCAACACCGAAGGAAGCATTCACGGGGCTGTTTCGGCAAGCGAGTCCGTTAGTCTTTCGAAGAACGCAAATATCCAAGGAGATCTTAAAGCGGGATCTCTCGAGCTGCACAAAGGGGCAGACTTCGAGGGACGATTAGAAGTGGGGATAGAACAAAAACAACAACAAACGTGAAACAACCATGGTTAGACCCAAGCGCACTGAAGTAGTTTGTCCCTCCTGTGGACACCGGCAGATGGAATACGTCGAAGCAAATTCGACATTTTGTCATGCGTGTGGTCACCGGATTCCTCTGACGGTGAAGCAATACCGCAAAGGATCCTCGTCTGCAAAGACATCCTCGGTAAAACGCCAATCGATTCGTTGCTTTCACTGTAGTCACGAGATGCAGATCCCTACGGCTTCGGATTCCTGGCAGTGTCCTCGCTGCTCCGAATACCTCGATTTTAAAACGCATGAAATCAGTGTTTCGACGGGTCGTCTCCTATTAACCTATGGAAACATCACCATCAATACCCGAGGCTATTTAGGAGGAAGCCGCGCCGAAGCAGAAAATATTACGCTTGCTGGGGGGTCGGCATCGGCGCGTTTGGTTGCCAGAAAAGAGCTCATCGTCAACCAGACCTGCAAGCTCTCTGGAGGATTTAGAACCCGCGACTTCGTCATAAAGCCGGGAGCAACGGCAGAGGCTCAGAAATTTGTGCAGTGTCGCAATGCAACGATTGAGGGAATCGCGAAGTTCCAAGAAATGTTTGTTTCAGAGCACTTGGAAATCGTGCAAGGAGGTGCTCTTTATGTGGAGCACCTCGTGGTTTCTTCGGTTACCGTTCAGCAAGGAGGCCAATTAAGGGCCAGTTTCGCTCACTGTTCTGAAACTCCACCTCGCCCTGCTGAGGACGAACCGCTCGGAACTTTAGCTACCTAGCGAAGAACCCGCAGGGCTTGCCGACTCCGGAGTTTTAGAAGCCTGTGCAGGAGCACTCGAGGTCGAGGCCCCTTTTTCCAACTTGGAAAATATATTATCAAACTCGGCCGATTTTTTGCCTTGGCTTGTATTCGACGTTCCAACAAAGACCGCACCCTCTTTCAAAGAAAACTTAGGTGCTTTAACATCGCCAAAGAGTTGGGCGGAGCCGGTAACCTCGACGCGATCTGTCGCGTCAATGTTTCCCTGCATTTTGCCTTTGAGTAAAACTGTTGCCTTGGAGGTAATGTTTCCCTTAATGACCGCAGACTCACCTACCGTGAGTGCACCGTCGGCGATAATCTCACCTTCGAATTTTCCATTAAGTTCCAGCGTATCGCTGAATGTTAGGGTTCCCTTAAATTCAACGTCCTCAGAAAGAACGGCTCCAGATCTGCTACTCATAAATTTTGACTCCTTTTTTGTCGGTTCGGTAGAAACTGAAGGAGCTGGCTCCGCGCTCGGTTCCTCTGGTTTCTTAAAAACGTCGGAAAACATAGTTCCGTACAACCAGAACGTTTCTCCCAAGTCCAGAACATTTACGTCCTAAAATATTTTTGTCTGTTTGTCATCATTGGATTAGGTAGAGCGTTCTTTTCGATGCATTCTCTTGACAGTCGCGACTCGAATCTCTGGTATTAAGACCTTCTTAAGACCATGGTCCACGAAATCAATTTGTTCCAAATCAAGAATACCTGTCCCCCGGAGACCGCTGAGACTCTGATGGTTGAGACCCGGATTCGACTGCTTAAAATCCCTGAGGTAATGAATCTCTCCTGTGGAAAGGTAATCAATAGTAAAAGTAACCCTTACCACTTCTTCGTAGCAATGGAGTTTGAAAACCTGGCCAAGCGCGACCTCGCGCACGATAACGCCATTTTTGTTAAATACGAAGTCCAGGTTATCAAACCAAACGTCTCTAAAACCCAAATGCTTCAATTCGAAATGGAGCCTGGAAAAGACGTTGCTTACTCCTAAGCCCTTAGATCTTCGATAGCTTCTAACAAGGTCGCACCTACGAACTGCGATTCTTCCGCGTCATGCGTGATGGACGGTTTGATCGAAAGTACGTCCCCTTGTTCTCCTGCAGGTAGAGCGATTATTCCTCTCTGCAACAAAGGCTCAATAAGTCGCCCTGCCAGCCCTTTTTCAACAAATTCCAGTCCAAAGAGAAGGCCAATACCTCGTAACTCGTTAACAAGAGATAGCGTTTCCAAAGGAGAGAGCGCCTCGACCCATCTCTGATGCAGCGTTTTGATCTTAGTCACCCAATCTTCCTCAGACCAGTGGCGTATGGAGGCCAGGCCAAGTGCACACCCCATCGGATTTCCGAGAAACGTGCTCGTGTGAAGGGCTTCTCCTTCCGAAACAGGCCAATGGTCCATGATTTCAGTGCGCCCGATGCAGGCGGAGATTGGAAAGCTCCCACTCAGTCCCTTGCCCAAGCAGATGATATCGGGAATCGTCTGCCAGTGATCGCAGGCAAACCAGTGCCCAGTTCGAAAGAAACCGGTATAAATTTCGTCAAAAATCAAAATAAGGTTGTTGGCATCCGCAAACGATCGGAGTGTGGGAAGGAACCAAGGCGGGGGAATATGTTCACCACCCCGGCCTTGGATCGGTTCGACGAGGATTGCGCCAAAATCGGTTTTCTGATGAAGGTCTTCTAGCTGTTTTGAAAACTCGCTTTCTTGAAGCGATCCTCCAAGGCGAGGAAAGTCCAAAAACTCGGAAAAAGACCTAATCTGATCAGCGAATGGCTTGCGAAAACCTGGCATTCCCGTGGCCACCATCGCGCCGTAGCCCAATCCATGATACCCGGAATGAAATGCGAGCACCCCTGGCCGACCTGTGGCCATATAGGCGGTTTTCAATGCAGCCTCCACAGCTTCGAA
Source organism: Verrucomicrobiota bacterium (assembly GCA_039027395.1). Classification (GTDB taxonomy): domain Bacteria; phylum Verrucomicrobiota; class Verrucomicrobiia; order Methylacidiphilales; family JBCBYL01; genus JBCCKK01. Next base: position 14,117 of record JBCCKK010000008.1, read on the forward strand.
ACCCGCACAGCCGAGAATCGATTTTCCAAGGCCTACCCCCCATCGTTCAAAAGTAATCCGACTGAGTTCTCGGCAGAGCTCGACTTTGAGTCGGCTCGGATGAACGTCTCCCATCCCGTGATAGAGCTCTTGCGCCTGTTGTCGAAAGGTGTCAACTACATGGGAGCTACCAAAACCGGCAGTAGCCACCCCAAAACCGCCGTTGAGGTCGAGAAACCGGTTACCATCAACGTCCCAGACATTCGAACCCAGAGCGCGTTCCCAGAAAATCGGGAAACCTTCTGAAACATAGGTTAGATTGTGGGATTCATAGGTTCGCAACTCCTTGGCCAAGTGCTTGGACTTAGGTCCTGGAATCTGGGTAATTAGCTCGGGAAGCACCAGGGAAGCTTAGCGATCCAACAAAACAAAAACATCCATTTTTCGAGGTGAAATAGACGTTGCTAAACGCCCTTAGCTTCGGGTTCCCAGATAATTTTATGCATTTGAAGCTGAAAGCGAACAGGCAAGTTGTCCTCCAAGATCCAATCGACAATAGAACGCGGTTCCACTTTGCCAAAAACAGGAGAGAACAACACAGAGTTGACCCGGTCGGCCAAGCCATATTCAACCACTTTGTCGCGAGCCCATTCATAATCACTTCGGGAAGCGATGACGCACTTAACTTCATCCAGTTTTCCCAAAAGTGGCATATTCTCCCATCGAATCTTTTTAGACATTCCCGAATCCGGGCACTTGAGATCCACAATCCGCCGCACACGGGCGTCCACCTCCGAAATATCTCGATGACCTCCGGTTTCCAGCATCACTTCGTAGCCTTGGTCACACAGAAGTTTCATTAACTCGATGGATCGAGGCTGGGCCAGAGGCTCACCCCCGGTTAATTCAACCAGCGGTAGCTTAAGTTCTCGAACCCGTTCTAAAATCTCGGACAGTTTCATTTTGTGTCCTTCGTAAAAGGCATATTCGGTATCGCACCAGGAACAGCGGAGGTCGCAAAACGTTAGGCGGATGAACGTACAGGGTCGCCCAGCAAACGTGCTTTCTCCTTGCACGCTCGCATAGATCTCATTCACCGTAAGCGTTCCTTTGGAATCCATACCTTAGATTGACACAAAATTAGTCTAGATCCGACGAAATATCATTGATAATTTCCAAGATCCGAACGTTAACCAAAAGCATTTATGGATATCTTAACATTTGAAAGTATTTACCAAGAACGTATCTGGGGAGGCCAAAACCTAAAAACGGTTCTCTCTCGAGACATCCCTTCAGATCCCATCGGTGAATCATGGGAGGTGTGCGATCGACCTGAAGCACAGACTCGAGTCAAGGAAACGGGAACAACGCTTCATGAGCTCTGGACGGGACCCGATAAAGCAGAAGTCTTTGGCACGGATGCTCCCAAGACCGAGCGATTCCCTCTCTTGATTAAGATTTTGGATGCCAAAGAGAAGCTTTCACTTCAGGTGCACCCACCCGCTGACTTAGCTCCCAAGTTCGATGGGGAACCCAAAACCGAGTGCTGGTACTTTTTAGAGACTACCGATGAGGCGGCGATTTATGTTGGGCTGAAGAAGGGCGTCGACCGAAAAGCCTTTGAAACAGCAGTTGAAGAAAAAACGGTGGCCGATTGCTTCCATAAATTGCCAACGAAGCAGGGAGAATTCATGTTTCTGCCGTCAGGTCGGGTTCACGCCATCGGTTCGGGTAATCTCATTCTCGAAGTCCAGCAGAACTCCGATACGACCTTCCGAGTTTACGACTGGGATCGAGTCGACGCCAAAACGGGTAAGCCTAGGGACCTCCATGTGCAAGAATCCTTAGAGTGTATCGACTTTGATGACATCGAGCCAATCTTTGCTCAACCTCATGGCAATCGACTTCTACGGTGTGCGTACTTCGATATGGATCGAATTCCTTTTTATGAAAAGGAACATCAAGAAATCGAAGTAAAACCTACCGGCTTGGTCTACGGATTCGTGTCTTATGGGACGTTACAGATTGGCGAAAAGCAACTTCCCCGTGGAACGAGTTTTTTCCTGCCCGCTTCGAGTGGCCGCCATGTCATTGAATCCTCAGAAGAATATTCAGAGCTCATTACGGCGACCTGGCCTTCCTAATTTAGTTTACTGATACTAGAGAAAAGATCAGGACAGTTTCTCCTTCAGGGCATTTATCTCGGGCAACACGTATTTCTCGTAGCACTCGGGGCATACGCCGTGGGAGAAAAGAGTTCCGGTTTTTCGTTCGAAGTACGATTCAATCTGCTCCCAATAATCGTCCGGATTTCGAACTTGTTTGCAATACGAGCAGATGGGTAGCAGCTGCTGAAGTTCAGTGATTTCAGAAGTGTATTCTAGAATGCGCTCCGCCACGTGGAGCCGTGTCCAAAGCATGGACCGATTCAACGGCTTAGTTAGAAAATCATCCACACCGGTGTCGATCGCTTTACTGTAATTCTCAGGGGTGTCCTTGAGAGCAGTTAATAGAATAAAGTAAGTGTAGGGGGTTTTGGGTCGTTCTCGAACCTTCCGGCACAACTCGAGGCCATTGGCCTGGGGCATGTGCCAGTCGCTGATGACAATACGATACGGGTTTTCGTCAAAAAGAGACCACGCTTGCTCGCCGTTTTCCGCAGTCTGAACGGTGTAGCCAAATCCTTGAAGTACAAGCGTGATAAGCTGAAGTGAAGACTTCTCGTCATCGACTGTTAGAATGGTTGGTTTATCCAGCACAGCAGCAATTCCCTCCTAACCTTGAGGGTTTTTAAAGTAACCGGTTAGGGGGAAGATGCAATAGTGATTGTTAGATGGCTAGGTGAAAAACGCTCGATTGACCGGTTATGGCTTCACGCTCGTTCCGCATGCTAAACGTCTTATAGTGCCTCGATGGGCCGCTACTCAAACAATGATGCAGGAATAGACTTGAACTGGATCTCCGTCATGATTTCGTCGGTCCATTGATCGTCGGCGGGCTCACCTTCCCAGCTTTTAGCTTTGGCATAGCGCCGGATTGCAGGGAGCTGAATACCACCGACTTCTTTGTATTCGACGGTCATTAGTAGAGGATTCTCCAGCCCGAAGTCCATGACGGTGAACAAGAAACGGTCGATGAGTTTGGTTTCAGGATGAATATGGACGAGATAAATATCTTTAACATCTCCCACACCATCTTCGAAGGTAATCTTAACCTTATCATAGGCTACTCCATTGACGTCCTGGGTGCCTTCGTAGGAGTAGATCAAGCCCGGGTCGAGCAGTTTAAACATCATGGCAAACCAGTAAAAATTGGTTTTTCTAATAAAGTCGGACCGTTGAATCACAGCTTCTTTATCGAGAGGTTTTCCATCGAGGGTCACTCGTGTGGATGATCCGTCGTAGATTTGAACGAGCTCGCCTTCGATCTCAGGAAACATTAGCTCACGTTTGCTGTAGGAAGCCCAAGAGTTTTCGCTTGCGAACTGATACTTTTCAACCGAAACATCTGCTTTTCCATCAGGTGCTCGATAGGTATAAACATACTCGACCCCTTCCTTTGCGTAGAATCCCGACTTGCCCCCCATGGCCTCAATCGAAGATTTAATTAAAGCCTTGGGATCTTGGGGTGACTCGGTGCACTGGGCTCGTGATGGCGCTAGGGCAACGAGGACTAAACAGCCAAGGCTGATGGCAGGGATACAAAAATGTTCAAAATGTGCTCTCATAAAACTGTGATCACCTAAATCCTCATTTATTCCAAGAAATCGAGGGTTTGAATTAATCAATCAGTCCCCGAGTTGTTTTGACCAGGCTTTCCGCAAAGCGAGTGAGGCGTCGTTTTGCGCCTTCGTCGGTCAGGGCACCTTGGTCATCAAAAGCTTGATATGCCGAAGAGAGGGCAACTTGATCGGGAATTACATGGGTTCCAATATTTCCCAGAATTTCTCGCACATGACGTAATCCGCGTAACCCTCCGAGGCCCCCGGGAGAGGCGGCCACAAGTCCCGCGATCTTTCCACTGAAGCAAACCATGGGAGGCTCTTCGTCGGATTCCGCTCGCGAGCACCAATCAATCGTATTTTTAAGTAGAGGAGTGATCGAGCTGTTGTACTCCGGACATCCAATCAAAAAACCGTGATGATCTTTGAGTTGGGCTTTGAATTTTTTTACGGATTCTGGAATTCCCGTTTCACCTTCGACATCTTGGTCATAGAGTGGCATCGGAAAATCAGCCAAATCGACAAATGTTGTTTCAGCCCCTGCTTCCTCGAGAAGGCAGAGCCCACAACGAACCAATTTTTTGTTACAAGACTCTTGCCGAGCGCTTCCTGCGAAAACGAGTATTTTTGGTTTCATTGATGGTTTAGGAAAGGTGTTGGACGACATCCCCTTTTTCAAAACGAGCTTTAGGGTAGCTCGCATACTTGTCTGAAGTATCCCGATAACCCACAGGACAGACCACCCCAGCAGTGAGACCTTTTGCCTCGAGTCCAAGAACTTCGTCATACTTGGCCGGTATAAATCCTTCCATAGGACAAGCATCTACGCCAAGCAGGGATGCAGAAAGCATGAATTGTCCGAGTGCGATATAGGCTTGTCGGATGGCCCAATCTTTCTTTTGTTCGTCACTCATATTTTTTGCAAATCCGATAACGACATTTCGATATCCGTCTAGCTCAGAAACATCGATCCCCCGTGAAGCCGCCGAGACATCGAGAAATTTATCGATAGCTTGCTCATCCACAGAGCGTAAAACCGCAAAAACGACCAGATGAGAGCAGTCGACGACTTGTTTTTGCCCCCAGCTGTGCTCGAGAAGGGATTCTTTAATCGATGAATTTGTGATCACTAGGAACTGCCAAGGTTGGAGACCAAAGGACGAAGGAGTTAAAACCAGCGAATCTTCCAAAGCCGTCCAAGTCTCATCGGGAATCGTTTTAGAAGGGTCAAACACTTTAGTGGCATAGCGCCATTGAAGCGCTTCGAGTAATCGGGTAGTAGAGATCGAATCCATAAATTATTCTTTGTGTGTTGGGAGGAAATCTGATTCAGGAATAAAAATTGTCAATCAGGGAGGTCGCGTTTTATTAGTGAGGGTGCTCTAGATCTTTTGAAAAAGTGGGCCGAGCCAGGTAGGCGGACAATTCACGACATCGGCTTCCCGCTGAACCCAATATCGCATCTATTTTTTTGAGGCATCAACCGGCGCCGCTTTGGGGGCTTCCGTTTCAAATGTATCGTGAATGATGGCACGTTCGGTTTCTTCCCCGGTTTCCTTAAAAACATCTTTTTGCTCGGGAGGAAATACCCATTCCCAAGCGCGGCGCATAACGGATTTTTCCTCAGGCACAAACACTTCGGGAACATACGAATCATCTAAGCGAGCCATCGCGCTACCACGCTGATCATCGCGGACATACTCGGCGGGACCACCGACCGACTCCGTCTTGAAGATCCAGAGAAAGGTGCTCTCTTTCTTTTGCTGGACTTTTTGCACCCCTGGTGGCGGGTAAAATTCCTTGGGAGGATATGCATCGTTAGCCAACTTCATAATTTCCCCCCAGATCGGAACCGCAACGCGGCTGGCATACCCTGCTGGCATAATCGATTTTGGTTGATCAAATCCAACCCAAAGGGCTGAGGTGATTTCACTGGTATATCCTGCGAACCAGGAGTCTTTATAATCGTTTGTTGTCCCTGTCTTTCCACCCAATCCATTTTGCAGCTTATACTTCGAACGCAACAGTCGGCCTGTTCCCTTGGAAACCACGCCCGCCAGGATATCGTGGATCTGATAGGCCACTTGGGGCGAGATGACGCGTCGACGTTCGTCGATCTGTTCAAACAGTAATCGCCCATCATGTAAATTGATTCTGCGAATTAAGTAAGGCTCCAAAGCAACCCCGTAGTTGGGAAAAATGGAGAAAGCGCTGGCAAGGTCGATGGGTGAAAGCGCACAAGCTCCAAGAAACGTCGAAGGAAAGGGGGCAATCGAGCGGTCCGTCAACTGGCTCATGAAATAGCTGAAGCTATCAACACCCGAAGCCATGCCCAGCCGCATTGCTGCGTAGTTGTTGCTCGTCTGTAAGGCTTGTCGTATCGAGATGAACTCAGGAGAGTCGCCGGCAAGTGGGAGTTGAGGGCCTACCGTTTGCAGGGGAAATGCACTCTTGTCGACTTCGGTAAAAGCAGTGCAGTTTAAAACGTTGAATGCGTGAGCGTAGACAAACGGTTTAATCGTTGAGCCAATCTGTCGTTCCGAGAGTAAAGCTCGATTAAAGGTGCTTTCGTCAAAGTGGCGACCACCGACGATGGCCATGATTCCACCATCCACATTGCTGAGGGCAACAAACGCCCCTTGCACATAGGGAGGCTGTCGAGAAAAGTCAGGGTTGGTTCTCAGATAGGCAGCTCGAGTGGGGTGCGGAAATCTTTGAGTGTTCTCCAACCGGGTGAGCCCCTCTTGCAGTTTCAGCGTGGCTGCTTTTTGAAACGCGAGATCAATGGTCGTGTGAATGTGAAGTCCACCGCGAAACAGAATCTCTTTGTTCACAAATGTTGGCAACATATCGCGGACCACGGAAGTCACATAGGTGCCGGGTAGGTCGATCAAGGGACGCAGTTTCAGCGGTTGTTTCTTTGCCAGGTCGGCTTGCTCTCGCGAAATGAATTTTTGGTCAACCATCCGATCCAAGGTGAAAGCGCGGACCTCTCGTGTTTTCTTCGGGTTCTTCCACGGGGTAAATGCATTGGGAGCTGCGACAATACCTGCTAATAATGCGCTTTCTTCGAGATTGAGATCGCGGGGATGTTTGCCGAAGTAAGCTTCACTGGCTGCACCGATCCCATTAATGTTTCCTCCAAAGAAGATGCGGTTGAGATAGAATCCTAAAATCTCATCCTTGGAAAACGCGATCTCGATGCGAACCGCTAGGAACATTTCCTTAAGTTTGCGATCGATCGTACGCTGAAAAATACCGGCCGAGTTTCGAGCTAACTGTTGAGTAATGGTGCTAGCCCCGGTTTGTACTTCTCCCGAAAAGATGTTAATCAACAAAGAGCGGACCACTGCGATGGGATCGACGCCGGGGTGCCAGTAAAATCGTGAATCTTCTTTGGACAAGAAAGCATGCTTTAAGACCTCGGGAATATCCTCTGTTCCGACCAAAATACGGTGCTCGTCGTACAGTCGTTGGATGACATATCCATTGCGGTCATAGATGATCGAGGTGGCGGGCATGCGCGAGACTCGCTCCATATCAAATCGAAGCGCCCAAAGCCCGTAATAGGCGCAGACGGCTAAAACCAACAAAAGGATGCTTCCAACGAAAAGTGCAGGGACGAGAATCAAAGGACGCTTAAGATAAGCCGACAGACCTGAGCCCCCGGAGTGAGCGGATAAGAACGATAGACGCTGTTTCCAAAAGGTCGGCATGGCATGCTACATCAAATCAAATCAAACTAATCGTCAAGAAAGGTGCGTACTTTTTTGAGCAAGTCTATGCCTTGGAATTCTTCTAAATCGTTCACAGCGCTACCCATTGCAAAGACGATACGAATCTCGGATGGATCCCCCAATGGAGGATGAGCTCGAGCGAGCTAAACCACCTTGAGTACGTCATCGAGTGAATCTGCCGTTGCCAGAGCGGCCAGGTTGTTCTGATGATTACAGCAACGAGCGATCTCTGCCAGGGTTCCTAGATGACCTTCGGCATCACCCGAGGGACTGATTAAAAAGAAGATCAATCGAATCTGATCTTCTTGCCCGGCCACTGGGATGCCTTGGGGCGGACGGGCAAAGAGACACATTCGATTCTGGATATGAGAGGAGTAGACATGCGGAACGGCCACACCTTGTCCGAGAAAAGCGGGGAAGGACTTCTGCTGCGCGGTCAAATCGTCCAACATTTGATCGGCAAAAAGCTTGGGTTCAATCGAAACAGCCTGGTTCACCAATGTCTGATTGAGCGCTTCCAATGTCGTTACCTCAGGCTCAAAGAACGCTCCATGTTCAAGAGCGTTTCGCAAATACGTGCGCGACCGGTGTAAAAGAATGAGGGAGTCGCCCGACCTAACTTCGCCATCTGCGAGGTCGTCACCGGCAAGAGGAATAGCCCGTTCGTTTCGGATCACCATCAAGGGATGCCCTTCGGGAATCGCAACGGTGCTATCTTCACCGATCGCAATCGGGATACAGTCGAGCGCCGATTCTTCATCTTCGAGTTCGGCAGAAACCACCGAAGGACGTGCGATATTGCCGAACACAGCACCCGTGCGCTCTTGATTCGGTGAAGTCGGTGCCGCACCGCGTTGGGGTTGGGCGACTTGATTCGGGTTACTCGTGACCAAAGGCTTCCACCCATAGACTTGATAGCGACCGACATGACGACGCCACTGGCGTTGAATAAGTTGATTGAGTTCAACGTTATCGGTAATCGCTAAGACTTGGCCGACCGATTGAAACGCATCTTGCTCTAACAGAGACTCGGCATCTAAGGCATCTTCTTGCAGAGCGGTTAGCCCTTCATCCTTGGCGCGATTGATGTTTCGCAGGTTGGAATCAATAAGCACCACATCTTTTTTGGTGATCTTCTGTAACTGATGAGCCAACTGCCGTCCAAACGTGTTCGCCCCAATAACCAGCCAGCCCGTAGGCGCGGGACGGCGCACTCCCAGCCACGTGCCAATGACGCTTGCCGAAAGCCCTTGAATAATCACCGTTGCGCAAATAATCGAATACGTGAATGTTTCCAAAAACGTTGGGTCTCCTAGGGTGCTGCCGCTTTTTTGCAAATAGAGAGCGAATAGAGAGGCCAGTGAGGCTGCGACGATGCCGCGGGGAGCGACCCAAGCGAGAAAGACTTTTTCCCGCCAAGGAATATCGATACCCAGCGAAGAAATCCATACCGAGAGTGGTCGAACCACAAGCATCATTACCAAAACCGCAGCCAGACCATGCCAACCAAACGCCAAGAACTGCTCGATCTCAAGACGAGCCACCAGCAAAATAAAGAGCATCGCAATCATCAAGTCGGTGATCTCCGCCTTAAACGAACGAATTTCCCGGAGCTCGAGAGGTCCTTTGCGTCCAATGTAAAGACCGGCGAGCGTCACCGCGAGCAGTCCGGATTCAGAGATTACGGTTTCGCAGAGCCCGAATAACAGAATACCGGAAGCCAAAACAAAGACATTGGTCATACTTTCCGGTGCCCAGCGAAGGGTAATAACGCGTTCGATCAGCCAACCGCCTCCCATTCCCATCAAGGCACCGGCAAAGACGCGGAGCATAAAATTTCCAACAGCCTGCCCGCCCTCGCCAACGACCACCCATTCAAAACAAAGAACCGCAATGAAGACGCCGATGGCGTCGATGAGAACGCCTTCCCAGTGCAGGATGTTCGCCACGCGTGGAACCGGCTTGATCTTTTTCAAAATCGGAACAATCACGGTGGGGCCGGTAACGATCACCAGGCTGGAAGCCAACATGGCAAAGGCAAATGGCACATCAAAGATTAGCCAGATCGTAACCGCACCGCCCATCCAAGTAGTCAGAGCCCCCACGGAAAGGAGTCGCTGAATCATCTTAGTGGCATGCGCATAGTCACCCAAATTCAGGGTCAGGCCCCCTTCAAATAAAATGATGCCGATGGCAAAGGAAACAATGAGCGGAAGAATATCTCCCAAGCTGTCGGGTTGTACCCAATTCAAACACTCCGGCCCTAAGATAAAACCACCGAACAGTAGAAGAACGATCGAAGGGAAATTGAGCCGCTGGGCTAGAGCGGAAAGAATAATGCCCACACCCACGGCCAAACTGATCGTCAGTAACGGCTGAGTCTGCGAGCTGATCGCTCCGAAAAAGAAGGGGGCTTGCCACAGTGAAAGTTCCATGCCCCATCAGGCTGGGGAACTTGTCGGTCCGGGTCAAACTGATAGAAACCTAAAAAATGAATGAAATGATCTCCATTTTCGAAATGAACGATCCGTTCTAATCAACCGCTAATTCAGATCCAATGTGTAACGAATCCACCTTAAACAATCGGAAAACCAACCGTGCTCAATGTTCAATCCGAGGCCATGACCTCCCGTTTCATACAGATGCATTTCAAAAGGAACCCGGTGTTTTCTGAGGGCATTGGCAAATAAGAGACTGTTCTCAACCGGAACCGTTTCATCTTCGACCGTGTGCCAGATAAAGCAGGGAGGAGTGGATTCGTTTACATGGAGATCTCGAGAAAAAAGCGCTCTTCGTTCGGCGGAGGGAGATGGACCTACAACGTATTCCATCGATTCTTGATGCACATAACGCTTCTCTGAACTGATCACCGGATAACAAAGAACACCGAAGTCCGGACGTAGTGAAACCTGGCAATTCTCGGTTTGATACGAGTCGAAACCCGTCAACAGATGAGAGGCTAAATGCCCGCCCGCCGAAGAACCTATGATTCCAATTTTGTGGGCCTGAATTTTGAACTCGCTTGCGCGACTGCGAATCGTCTCGATGGACGCGAGCGCATCTTCCAGCATTTCGGGGTGGCAATGGCCTTCGCTTCCCAGGCGATAGTCGACGACAAAGCAAGTGAACCCTTCCTTTGCGAATGCTTCCGCATAACCCTCCCCCTCATGAGAAGAACGGATGCGATAAGCTCCACCCGCCAAGATAATGAGAGCCGATTGATTTGATGTTGCTTCGTTAGGAAAATAGGGATGAATCAAAGGTGAAGGATGGGTGGTTCCCGAACGAAGCGATGCAGAAAAAGGAGACATATAAAAAACCTATGAAAAGATAGAGGTAACGCTAGGAAAATAAGACAATCCACAGCGTAGCAGATCAAGGCTACAGATGGACGATCGAGTAACGTGCCGAATATCTAGTAAATATTGGAGATAACGACACGCCGTAATATCCTCAACCGCAATCCAAAAATAGCGACCCTAAAGGGAAATTGATCGCTTTCCTTTTGACTTCACCTGGAGAAAGCGACACGTTCGCTAAAGAAATGAAAAACTCTGCATTGATCCTACTAGGTTTGGTAATAGGGATAGCAGTTTCCTTTTTTTACTTTAAGTCTGTAATTCGGGAGGTCGAGCGAGCTCACATTTCAAACAGCCAACTAATAAGCGGTCTCTCCAGTTTGGCGCATTTACAGTATCTCGAGAAAGAACGATATGACGAACTTAGAAATACTCTAACAGATAAAGTTTTAGTTTATTATTTTGAGTACAGAAATTACGAGTCAAAAGAACATGATGACACTGCATTTACGTCGTTAATTGAGCACATAGAAAAGGCTCGTTTAGAGTCAGAATTACTAGATAGTAAAATTAAAGAGCGAACAAAGCGTTAGATCCAACTCCGTGAAGCTACACTTCACTCCGTAGATCACCGCCGACATTACGCAGAAAATAATATGACAAAATTAAGCGGAAGAAGTTTGTGGTTTAGTTTGCGTGAATTGAACGCAGACACGCCAATCGCGCAAGGTGTCTTCTTCGTAAACAAAGATGAAAGTGTATCCTGTTTTGGCGATCATCATTCACCGAAAGTGATGTCTGGTGGAGAGGAAATCTGCGCAAATATTTTCGAGGGAGTTATTCTTGAGCATCAGCTTCGTGCCGACGGAACTATAGGTTTGTTGATGAAGATATATGTTGTTGAGGACGATTCTAGTTATCCTGGAGGAAAAAGGCAGGTATTGTTATACCGATCTGCATTTTGCATAGGCGTAAATTCTGGGGAGCCAGAAACTGAGCGTATTATGATTGGTGAAACTCATGAAGTCTTTATTAATCTAAAAAGTGTTCCAGAGCCATTGCCTTTAGGTTATGTTACTAAAAATCGGGAAAGCTCTGAATCATAGTAATTCGGTGCA
>JBCCKK010000009.1:0-25061 GCA_039027395.1 Verrucomicrobiota bacterium
ATCAGTCAGGAAGAGGCTTTGGAGCTCTACCATGCCCCGTTGCCTCTTCTGGGAGAGCTAGCCGACGCAGCTCGAAAGCGGATTAAAGCGGATGCGCTGGCTGGTCGCGGCAACGAAATTGTCACGTATATTATTGATCGAAACATCAACTATACAAATGTATGCAATGTCTATTGTAAATTTTGTAACTTCTATCGAACGGAAAAGGACTCGGATGCCTACGTCATTAGCTTCGAAGAGATTGACGAGAAGATTGAAGAATTAGTCGCATTGGGTGGAAATCAAATCCTGATGCAGGGAGGACACCATCCTTCCTTGAAGATTGATTACTACTTAGATCTTCTTTCCCACGTTAAAGAAACATTTCCAACAGTGAACCTTCACGCGTTTTCCCCGCCTGAGTTCCATCATTTCTCAGAAGTTTTTGAAATGCCTGTGGGTGAGGTGATTCGTCAATTTAGAGAAGCGGGTTTGGGCAGTATTCCCGGAGGTGGAGGGGAGATTCTTGTGAATGAGATTCGCCATCGAATTTCGCCCTTGAAATGTGACGCCGATCGGTGGTTGGAAATTATGGAAATAGCTCACAATCAGGGACTTAACTCGAGTGCAACCATGATGTTTGGTCACGTTGAATCATTGGAAAACCGATTTGAACATTTGGAACGGCTTCGTCAAGTTCAGGATAGAACCCATGGATTTACAGCATTCATCTGTTGGACATTTCAATCCGAAGGAACAGTTCTCAAGGCCAAAACAGTGGGAGCCCACGAGTATTTGCGGATGCAGGCACTCAGCCGGATTTATCTAGATAATATTGAAAACGTGCAAGCCTCTTGGGTAACGCAAGGAGCGCAAATTGGGCAGCTCGCCTTGAAGTTTGGCGCCAATGATTTTGGCAGCCTGATGATGGAAGAAAATGTGGTTTCTCAAGCAGGTGCTACATTCCGTCTCACTCTCGATGACATCCGTGGCCGAATTCAAGAAGCAGGATATGACCCTCGTCAGCGTGATAACTGGTATCAGCTGGTCGATGAACCGTCGAAGATCGAAACGGCTCGCATATGAGTTCTTCACACTTCGAAGGTTGGATGGAGAGGGCGATCTCTCTGGCGAAGCGAGCTCAAGGGAATACCTGGCCTAATCCGCTAGTAGGCTCCCTTGTAATTGATGGGGAAACTATCATTGGTGAGGGGTTTCATAGTAAAGCCGGCCAGGCTCATGCCGAGGTGGCCGCCATCGAAAATGCCCTCAAGCGAGCCAAAACATTAGCGGGGATGACCATTGTTGTGACCCTCGAACCGTGCTCAACTTTTGGCCGGACCCCTCCGTGTTGCCAGCGGATCATTACTGAAAAGTTCTCTAGAATCATTATTGGCTGTGTCGATCCGAACCCAAAGCATGCGGGAAAAGGGTTCGATATCCTAAGAGATGCCGGGATTGAAGTTATCGACGATGTTCTTGCTGACGAATGCCGATCGTTGAATCCCAGTTTTCATCAAAAATTCTCTGGTCCCTATTGCTCTTCGAAGGCACCCCGAACGGTGGGCTCTCTAAAGATGGTCGTGTCAGGTGGACAGACAGGTGTAGATCGGGCTGCCTTGGACTGGGCTATGGATGTAGGCTTGCCGATTCGAGGATGGTGCCCGAAGGGGCGCACCGCCGAGGATGGAAGTATCCCAGAATGTTACCCTTTGGTAGAAACTTCCGAGGAAGATTCAAGTGAGCGGACACGGCTTAACGTTCGAGATAGTGATGCAACGCTTATCTTGGCTACTAATTCTCAGTTGACGGGAGGAACGCTACTGACGCAGCAGCAGGCAGAAGCCCAATCGAAACCAAACCTTATCATAACGCTAGCAAATCCTTTAGAAGAATCGGTGCAAAAATTGGATCGGTTTATCGAAGAAAACAATGTTGGAATTCTTAATGTCGCAGGTCCCCGTCTGTCTGAGGATGCTGAAGCTGGGGCGGCTTCATTTCGTCTGCTAGACCGATTCGCTCAGCTAAGATCATCTAGCTTAGTGAGTTGATACATTCGTTATCGGTGACTCCGCGGGAACAAGAACGGGCTGTTTCTGCTTCACGGAAACCTGGTTGGCTGCAGAGTTACTGTTCCGGGCAATTTCCATAAACTCAGCTTGTGCTCGAAGGCGCGGTTCACCTGCAGCCGTTTGGGGGGCTTCGTGTAGTCCGTTCGAGAGGATTTTGCGAGATTTCACGTTATCGTTCCGGAAGACTTCGATGATTTCCTCGAGGAGACGTTTTTTGAGTTTGGGGTCTTCGACAGGGAAAATTACTTCAACGCGGCGACTGAGATTTCGAGTCATCCAGTCGGCACTCCCCATATAGATCTCGAAGGCTCCGTTATTTTCAAAATAAAATAGGCGACTGTGTTCCAGGAATTGGTCGACAATACTGCGAACTTGAATTGTTTCACTCAGCCCCGTGATTCCTGGGCGGAGGCAGCAGATACCCCGGATAACGAGTTCGATCTCAACACCTGCCTGTGATGCTCGATAGAGTTCTTTGATGATCGCTGCGTCCACCAGGGAGTTCATCTTGGCGAAGATGTAGCCTTTTCCTCCATTCTGCGCATTGTCGGATTCCCGTTGAATCATTTCGATAAACCGTTCTCGCATTTGAAACGGTGCGACTAAAAGCTTTTGAAATTCAGGCTGGGTGGATATCCCTGTCATTGCATTGAAAAGGGCAGCGACTTCGCTCGTAAGCTCAGGCCGCGTGGTTAAAAGCCCCAGATCTGTATAAAGGCGAGCGGTCTTAGGGTGATAGTTACCTGTGCCTAGGTGGCAATAGTGTCGGATTCGGTCATTATCCCGACGCACGACCATCAGCGTTTTACAATGTGTTTTGAGTCCAACCAGACCGTAGACGACGTGAACGCCGGCATCTTCGAGTTGCCGGGCCCAAGCAATGTTGTTCGCTTCGTCAAAACGTGCTTTTAGTTCCACAAGAACCGTGATTTGCTTGCCCGCATTCGCGGCATCAATAAGAGCTTTCACAATCGGTGAATCGCCACTGGTGCGATAAAGAGTCAACTTGATAGCAAGTACTTGCGGGTCTCGAGCCGATCGCTCTACGAAGTCAACAATGGATGAAAAGCTTTCATAAGGATGGTGAACCATCAGGTCCTGTTGACGAAGAACTTCGAAGATATCTGCTTCGTCCTGCAACGGAGAAATCGTGCGTGGAGTCCAGGGCTTAAACTTGAGGCTGCCGTGGGTATCGAGTGACGTAATTGGCATGAGTCGAACTAAATTCAAAGGTCCGTCTGCCACGTAGAGATCTTTTTCATTGAGATCAAATTTTCGTAATAAATAAGACCGCACCTCAGTTGGGCAGGTATGCTCCACTTCGAGACGAACAGCGTTTCCCTGGTTACGGTTGCGCAATTCTTCCTCAATAGTTCTTAGAAGATTAAGAGCCTCTTCGTCGTCAATATACAGATCACTATTTCGAGTAACTCGGAAAGCATGAGCCCCGTTCACCTGCAATCCCGGAAATAGACTGTGGACATACTCCATAATAAGGCGGCTCAAAAAGACAAAGTCATGATGCTGTTCTGGACGATGGGGCAGGGTAATCAGCCGGTTGAGGACTCGAGGGACTTGAACAATCGCATTTCGCTTTTCGGAAGAATCGGTGCTTTCTAATTCTACGATAAGATTCAGCGATTTATTAGCCACATGCGGGAAGGGGTGGCTGGGGTCAATGGCAAGAGGAGTGAGTACGGGAAATACCTCTTCGTGAAAGAATTGTTCCGACCATGCTTTGTCCTCAGGAGATAGCTGCTGCATCCCTAGAAAGCGGATATGATTCTCTTCTAATGCAGGTACAAGGGCATGGGTCCAAAGTCGATATTGATCTTTAACCATTTGGGTGGCTCGCTCGTTGATCAGGTTGAAAGCTTCTTGGGAAGAGAGGCCGTCGGGTCCGGGGTCACTGTTGTGACTTTCAATAAGCTGTTTAAGACCAGCTACTCGAATTTCGAAAAATTCATCGAGATTGGAGCTAACGATACAAAGGAATTTGACACGTTCGAGAAGAGGCGTTGAACCATTTTCTGCCTCTTCGAGAACCCTCTGATTAAATTCGAGCCAGCTCAACTCGCGATTCATATAGAATTCCGGGTTGTCGAGCTCCTTATCCATATCCATGACCGTCCTTTATAGCAAAAGAGATTCCCTGCCGAAACCAATTATATCCCCGAAATATGTCACTTTATGGTGACAAGAAACGCTAAGGACTTCACATTGTCCAGATGCTTCAGTTTTCCCTGTTTGGGTTTCCAGTAAAAATTCACTGGTTGTTTGGTGTCATTGCGTTCTTGATAAGCGGTGGCTTGGGGATGCAATCCAGCCACGAATGGCCACGCATTTTTACCGCAATGGTTGTGGTTTTCATTTCTATATTGATCCACGAGTTGGGACACGCAATTGCGGCCCGTTTTTTTGGACAACGCCCTGGAATTCTATTTCATGGGCTAGGAGGGCTTACGTTTTTTCAGGGGAAGGCACTGGGGCGGGTTGAGCATTTCCTGGTAGTTGCAGCGGGGCCGGCTGCTACATTCTTCTTGATCCTTGGCTTTGTGGTTTTAGGGCCATTTAAGGATTTATCTCCATTGCTCCCAAAGTCTATTGAGTTTGGGATCGTCATGAATACGTTTTGGTTAGTTGTCAACTTGATGCCCGTTCTCCCCCTGGATGGAGGGCAAATGTTAAGAGACATTTTGGGGCCTAAGCGGGAGCGTATTGCGTGTATTGTTGGAGCGGTCTTTGGAACGCTGATTGCTGTCTACGCACTGATGGGACAGGCCTGGTTTTTAGCAATCGTTATGGGATTTCTCGCTTATTCCAACTACGTTGGTTCCACTCAACTACAAGGCGGAGTCACCCAGGTTCGCTGATTTTTGCGAATTCTCAAAGAAGCATTATAGGTTATTGATGCACTGGAAAGTCATAATAGCAGGTTTTATGGGGCTTTTGGTTATTTGGGGGCTCGGCCTTATCGGAATGAAGGCATCTCGGGATCGGCAGGTCACGGTGGACAAAGTCATTGCCAAGGTCCACGAAACGCCTCTTGCTACGCTTCAAGGGCAAGCTCGCCAGGAATATCTAGCCGAGCTCGGCCAGATGGTAAATGGATTGGATTTTGAAAACCGGAGAGAACTTGGATTGAGACGAGGGCTGGATCTCACCTTCGAAGTGATGAATCTCGCGGAACGTCAGGATTTTTTGAATCAGACGTTACCTCAGGGGTTTCAGCAAATCATTGAACGATTCAATCAAATGGAACCCGACGAGCGCCAGGCAGCCGTGGAACGGGCTATGTCTGATCTTCAGCAAATCGAGATGAATGCGACCTGGGAAGAGCGGCAGCGCACGAAAGATCGCCTTGAAGACGGAACCCTGAAGCAGGTGATCAATCAAGGATTTGAGGCGTATTTAAAGTCGGCTTCGGCGGAAACGAAACTAGACTTGGCTCCATTGATCGAGCAGATACAACGCAACATGCAAGGATTGGGATATCGATAGACTATGAGGGGAAATCGACTGGGCGGGTTTACCATGGTGGAGTTGATGGTGGTTGTTTTGATTGTTGGGTTATTAATAGCTATTTCTATCCCAGCGGCACAAATGTTGATTGATCGATCCCACCAAACAGGCTGCCTCAATAATCTTCGGCAAATTGGGGTGGCTCTTCAGACCTATGCGATGGAACATGACGAGCAACTGCCGGATTTAGCTGCAGGTCGATCGTCCAAATTTGAGCAGATCCCGGTTCTAGATACCGTATTTCTCCCGTATGTTTCGTCGGTTGAAGTGTTTCAATGCCCGGGTGATGATCGTGGTCTTTTTGAGCGAACCGGTAATAGTTATTTCTGGAATTACTTTCCAACGCTCCAAGAAGATGGAAGTAAAAATCTTAAGATTCCTTCGATGGAGTTCACATTGACCCAAACGCGTGAGCATTCGAAGATTCCGCTCGTTGTTGACAAAGAGGCGTTTCACCGCGGGGGAAACCACGCCAATGTTTTGTATGCCGATGGAAGCGTCCGAAAACAGTAAGGCACCGGCAGCAGTTGAAATTAAGTCTTTGACCAAACGATTTGGTAGACGTATCGCGGTCAATCAAGTTTCGTTCGAAGTGCGAACAGGAGAAATTCTTGGTCTCCTCGGGCATAATGGTGCAGGGAAAAGTTCGATTATTGGATGTATGCTAGGCCAAGTATTTCCGACCTCCGGGGGGATATCGATTTTCGGAAATGATGTGACAACCGACCGCGCTCAAGCACTAGCTCGTGTTGGAGCAATCTTTGAGACTCCCTGCTTTTATGAATATCTGAGTGGTTGGCACAACCTCAAAATTTTCACCGGGTTTAGTGGGTGCGTCGATGATGAGGCAATGCGAGAAACAATTGAACTGGTTGAGATCGATCATCGGATCCATGACTTGGTGGGTGTCTACTCGCATGGAATGCGGCAGCGACTCGCTTTAGCTCAAGCACTGCTCCCCCGACCTCAATTGCTCATTCTTGATGAGCCCGCAGACGGACTGGACCCGGAAGGGATTCACGAGATGCGTGAGTTGATCATGAAGCTGAATCGAGAGATGGGGATGACGATTTTGCTGTGTTCGCACCAGCTTCATGAAGTCGAACAAGTATGCGATCGTGTTGCTGTCTTAAAAGAGGGCAATCTCCTTTTTTGTGGTGACTGGCGAGAACAGAATGAAGGTGAGCACTACCTTGAACTCGAATGTTCGAACCGAACTCGAGTCGTGAGTCGTTGCCTTGAAGAAGGATGGCTACTTGAGCGAGGAGAGGCTCTCTTGCTAGCAGATTCCGACAAGTCTTCGCTCATTTTGAGCTATCTTGCGAAACAGGAGATCGATGTGAAGCGATTCGAAATTCGGCGACCTGAGTTGGAGGAGGTGTATTTAGGCCTGAGCGAACAAAAAGGAGGAGCGGTATGATCTACCTTGTTTGGCAGCAATTATTGGGAGAGCTGAGAAAGCTTTTTTCTCGTAAGCGAACTTATATTGGGTTTGCTGCATTTCTCGTTGTCGAAGTGGCTATTTTAGGCTTGTTGCAGCTGCCGAGTGCTCAGCGTGCGGTAGCTCGCGTTCTGGAAAACAGCGGATTCTTTTTTGAAGACTATTATTCGGGACTGACGCTCGCTTTTTTGATGATGACCAACACGATTTTCTTTCTCGGTTCCCTATACCTTGCTCTTGTTTCAGGAGATGTTGTTGCAAAGGAGGTCGAAGATGGAACTTTGAGAATGATTTTATGTAGACCCGTGTCTCGCTGGAGATTGATTTTGATTAAGTTCGCGGCATGTGTCACCTACACGGGTGCGCTCATGGTTTTTGTCACTGTTTCATCGCTAGCGGTAGGAGTGGCTTACCAAGGAATGGGTAACCTGTTTGTCTATGCTCCTTTGCAAGGTGTATTTTCTTTGTTCGAACCGAGTGAGGCGCTCTGGCGGTATTTTCTGAATATTGGATTGCTGACACTATTGACGACGACAATCACCGCTTTGGCTTTCATGTTCTCATGTTTTCGTATTAAACCTGCAGCTGCTTCGATCGTCGCTCTATCGATTTTGTTTCTCGATATGGTTTTGCAACTCATGCCGTATTTTGAATCGATTCATCCGTGGCTGCTCACCTACCATATGTCGATCTGGGTCCATCTGTTTCAGGCAACGGTGCCGTGGTGGAAGTTGATGGAGTCCATTTGTTATTTGATGGCTTTCAATCTTAGCTTTCTCTTAATTGGCGGGTGCGTATTTTCCATTCGGGATTTCAAATCATGACGGATTCTGCGCATTCTTCGTTCCGTACTCCTAACTGGGCACGGAAAGCCCTGCTTGCGGCTGGAATCTACAACGTGCTTTGGGGAGCTTGGGTTGTTCTTTTCCCTGGGCATTGGTTCTCGATTCTTGGTATCGAGTCACCGCGATATCCAGAACTCTGGCAGTGTATAGGTATGATTGTTGGTTGCTACGGCGTTGGATATCTCATTGCCTCCTTTCATCCGGTTCGGTTTTGGCCAATAACTATCGTTGGATTGTTAGGTAAAGTGCTCGGCCCGATCGGATTCATTTGGGCATTGATTCAAGGATCACTGCCCCCTGGTTTTGGATGGATGATTCTCTTCAACGATTTAATTTGGTGGGTTCCTTTCACGGGCATCTTGGTGATTGCTTATGAATATTATCTGGGAGATCTCGGGGTTGAAGTAACGGGGGATATAAGTTTGTTGGAGCGGATTAGGACATTTCACGGGAAACAGCTCCACGAACAGTCTTTTGACGAACCTGTCATGTTGATCTTTTTGCGACATGCGGGTTGCACGTTTTGTCGGGAAGCTTTGAGCGATATTTCAAAGATTCAAGAGAAGCTGAAAAAGCGAAAAGTCACACCGGTTTTCGTGCATATGTCGGATGGGCAGCGATTTGAAGAGTTATTGGCTGAATATAAGCTTGAAGGAATCGATCACATGAGTGATCCAAAGAAAGAACTCTATCGAGCCTTCGAGCTGAAACGAGGAACCTGGTTTGAATTATTCGGCAAAGAGGTCTGGCAGCGTGGCTGGCAGGCTGCGGTTATTGATAAACTGGGGGTTGGCTGGCTGGACGGGGACGGATTTCAAATGCCTGGGGTTTTCCTTTTGGAGCATGGTGAGGTGACCTTTGGGCTTCGACACTCAAACGCAGCCGAGCGGCCGGACTATCTGGAGATCGCAAATACAGCGACGGCGCAGTAGGGTATCCGGTCATGGAAGGATATCTTTTATTTTGGTTCCATCTCGCTGTATCCTGCATGATGGTTGGGCTGATTTGGTTCGTGCAGATGGTCCACTATCCTTTGTTTCTATTGGTAGGCGAGAAGGAACATGGTGAGTATCATGTTGCTCACATGAGTCGGACCGCAATCGTTGTAGCTCCCATGATGTTGGCGGAGTTGGGGAGTGGGCTCTTGCTTCTACTTAGCCTGGGTGATTTCGGTCGCCCTATCTGGTTTATCGTTTCCCTAGGAGCTCTCGGATTGATCTGGCTTTCAACATTTTTTGTCCAAGTCCGCTATCATCGAAAGCTCGATTTCGGACGGGATTTAGTTGCAATGAAACGATTAGTGATGACCAATTGGTTTCGAACGCTTCTCTGGTCGATACGTCCTGTTCTTCTAGTTGCAGCGATTAGGTAAGTTTACACACCGGTAAACGTCTTGGCCTTGTCCGTGGAAGTTGGCTGCGGTTGTGGTATCCCTTGCGCAAGCCTGCCGCCAAAAAGTCCGATGGCGATTCCCGATAAAATCACTGAGCCCCCAATGATCTGATTAGACATTGGAATTTCTCCAAGAATTAAGTAAGCGAAGATAATCCCGGCTACGGGGGAACAGGCACTCGCAATCGCAATGTCTTGAGCCTGCACAGCTTTGATTCCGGAAAACCAGCATAGTTGACCGCAGACGACAACGATACCTCCGTAAAGAAGCATCCAAAACCAAAGTACGGGATTGAAGATATCGATGAAATGTTCCCAGCCGAATAAGATAACAACAAAAATGGCAAAGATGACAGTTCCAACGAGATTTCTAAAAACACTGAATACTCCGATGGGAATGTTCTGAAGTTGCCGTTTTGAGATAACCGATCCACTGACAAACAGAACTACAGCGATGAGTGCTAGCATCTCCCCGGATAGGCTGGTGCCGTTTTGGGAGGCCATTCCCATGACTTTTTCTGTCGAGGAAGGCTGCAGCACTAAGGTCAGGAGAACTCCGATACATGCCACTCCAGCTCCTATGATGGATGGCAGGTTGGAGAGTTGGCGATAGAATAGCCAAGCAAGAAGTAGCCCCAATGGGATCTCGATGGTTTCAATCAAAACAATGGATGTCACCGATGTCTTTGAAATAGCAGTGAACATCAGCGCAGGCGCAAGTGCCCCTGAGATACAGGCAAGGGCAAATTGGATTCCCCATTGCTTCACAGAGAGTCGCTTGAGCTTCGCCGGTTTCCAGTCCTTTCGATAAATCAAAAACAAGGTAACTGCCGCGACGAAGTTTCCGGCGGCGAGAACATTGCAAAAAGAGATCGGGTTACGGCCATCTATGGCAAACGTGTGTCCTAATCCAACTAACTTGGCGACGACGGATGCGGCAGCTCCGTAGATGAAAATAGCAGTCCAGAGATAAACCAGACCACGGAGTCGATCACGGGGTAAGGCTGAAGGCATCGATTGTTCCATATCAACGTTTCCGCAGGAAACTGGTAAATCTTGTGATGCCTAGAGCCAGATATTATTCAGAGCATTTGTTGTTAATTTAACACCTCGATCAACTCAACGTCGAAAATCAGCAACTCATTGGGTCCGATAGTGAGTCCGGCACCTCGTGCTCCGTAGCCAAGTTTCGAAGGTATGTAGAGTTTCCAAGTGGCACCTTCTTGCATCATTTGGAGAGCTTCTGTCCAACCTGCGATTACCTGGTTAACACCAAAAACCGCAGGCTTTCCCCGAGCAAACGAACTATCAAAGGTCTTACCACTCAGGAGTTGACCGCGATAATGCACTTTTACCTGGCTTTGCGCCGAGGGTTTTTTGCCTTTGCCGGGTTTGATGATTTCGTATTGGAGGCCACTCGGGGTAACCTTGATGCCATCTCGGTCTTTGTTGTCGCGTAAAAATGTTGCTTCTTTTCTCATGTTCTCGATTGCAGGATTAGCTTGCGCGGCGAGGGGTAATGTACAAAGTGACACTGTGACTAGAGCGATTCTTAAGATCATAAGCCTCTCACATTGTAGAACCAAGCTGAATATGCAACTCTCAACCCGTCCTCTCGTGACAAAGTTGTAACACGACATCTTGAAATTTAGAGAGTAGATAAATGACTATGTTTAGGCCAATACCCCTATTTTTGATTCTCGTAGTAACGCTTCTCGGCTGTTCTAAGGAATTGGAGCCACTTACAATTCAGCCCGTTTCTCAAAAGGATCCCATTCCGTTTCAGGTGATGGTTTACAATGTTGAGAATCTCTTCGATGTTGATGATATCGCCTTGTTTGAAGACTACGAACCGGATCAATATTCACCCCGTCACTTGCTAACCAAACTAAAGAACACGGCCAAAGTCGTTGCTTCTTTGAATGGAGGCAAAGGGCCTGAGATCATTCTGTTCCAAGAATGCGAAGGCGATCAAACGCCCTCTAAACTGACTTCGGATATTGGCGCTGCGATGGATCGTTTCTCAGGTCGCAGCCTTGAAGAAGTTCTCTCCAACAGGGTCGCCTCCGAGCTCAAGGATCTTCCCTCGTATGCCTGGTTGTATAAGGCACTGGAAGAAGAGGGAATCACGGGATACCAAGTGGCTGTTGCGGACTATCTACCACCGCCAACCGCTGATGATGGCCCAACCCACGTGAACACCATCTTTAGTCGATTCCCGATTACCGAGACATTGACTCACCACACCAAAGGAGCGCGAAGTATTCTTGAGGTGGTTGTTGATGTTGAGGGGTTTCCGGTTCGCTTGTTTAATAATCATTGGAAATCCGGTGCCAGCCGAGCTGAAACGGAAGTGATTCGGGTTGGGAATGCAAAAGTTCTCAAAAGGCGCCTGGACGCAATTCTACTACGGGATCCAAATGCAGACATCATTCTCGGGGGCGATTTCAACTCACATTATAACCACGCGGCCCTATTTCCCAACCTTCCTGAAACGGGGATTAACGATATTTTGGGTTCACAGGGTGACGAATCTGCAATGGTCGGTCAAAGAGGGCCCGACTTATATAATCTCTGGTTTGAGTTACCGGAAGTGGATCGTGGGAGCGAATTGTACCGCGGGCGATGGGGGACCCTGATGCACATTATTGTAGGTCGTGGTCTTTACGATTGGAACGGCATTCAGATTCAGGACGGAAGCTTCCGTGTTGTTTCAATTGATGGTCTGAATAATCATCCCGTAACCGGTAGGCCCACTCGGTGGGTAGCCTCTGGTGACGGAGCCGGATTTTCCGACCATTTTCCCATCGTGGCTACATTTAGAGTTGTCTTTGATAATGCCACAGACCGTTGGATTGATCTGAAAAATCCGAGTCGTGATGCTTCAGGGCCATCATCCCAACCACGATTTGACTACGGCTCAATCACCGCGCAAGGCCTGCCTGCTTGGACGGCTCATGAAATTCCCTCTAAGGATCAGGCGGGTGATTTTTTTACGGTCCAGGCCACAGTCTCAAGAGATCGGCCGTTTTCAGTGCGGGTGGGAGAACGAGAGTATGGGATCTGGTCCCATAAAAAGAGCGTTCGCAAGGCGGTATTTGATTCATTTTCCGAGGGAGATTCCATTCATTTCATCGGAGAATTTGGCCGATACCGGGGTAAATGGCAGTTTGTCATTTATGATAAATCGTGGATAATCCAAAACGAGTAACGTTGGAGAATGATGAAACGAGTTAGCGCCTATCTGTTGGTTATTGGAATGATTCTGGTGAACGGATCGACTGCTGTCGCGCGATTGGGCGATAGCGAAGCGAAGCTAGAGGAGCGTTTTGGTAAGCCGGTAAAGAATCAAAAAGTTAAGGAACTTCAGTTCGAACAAAGAACCTACCAAAATCATGATCTGATTATTGGTGTTACTTTGATCGAAGGAAAGTCTGCATCAGAGCAATATCTTCGAACTGCTGGAAAAAAGGATGATTCAGGTAATCCGGTTATTCTCCCAATTCCTGAAAAACTGGCACTTGCAATTCTTAAGGCAAATGCAGGTGATGGAGAATGGAAAGAACTTTCAGGCGAACCTGGTAAGCGAAAGTTTTTAAGGTCTGACCAAGAGGCTCTTGCGTTGTTTTTTGAGGCAGGAGGAGTCATCCAAGAGATTCGGGTCAGCTCGTCTGAATTCAATCGCCATCTCAGCGCTTTTTCCCGTTAGCCTTTCAGGTCGTTTCCGGTGTCTAAGCCTAAAGCATACTGTTTGATCGGGCCTCCCGCGAGCGGCAAGGGAACCCATGGGAAGTTATTAGGAGGTCTGCCCGGTTTTGTCCATTTTTCCATGGGGCAAGCATTTCGATCAAGACAACCAACGAGTCCAGCAGAGAAACAGGAAATGCAGGATACCTTTAAGCAAACGTCGAAGGGCTTCCTGGCTACCGATGATTTAACCTTTCGGATTTTCGAAGAGTATTTCGACGGATTGATTGCTTCCAAGCAGTTTAATCCTGGCAGTGAAATCTTGATCTTAGATGGTATTCCCCGTCGTCGATCCCAGGCCGAATGGCTTGAGGCAAAGATCGAAATACTGAAGGTGGTCGAGCTGGTATGTGACCGTGATATCATTTTGGATCGTATTCAAAGTCGTGCTATGAAGGAAGGGCGAGCGGATGATACGTTGGAAGTCGTGCGCACCCGATTAGAGGTCTACGAACAAGAACTAGACTCATTAGTTCAATTTTATTCCGATGGTCGACTCGGCAAGATTCACAGTGACCAGACGGCACCAAAGGTTTTGCAGGACATTTTGGGGCATCTATTAGCTTAAACGGCTTCACTCTGGACGGGCGAAGCTTTAGGTCTATATTCCGCCCTATGAAAGCCCTCCATCTTTTCGGTGCCATTTGCCTATTTCTCTCGGTGAGTTGCGCCAATAATATGAGTCAGCGCGACTATGAACGTTCAATCCAGCGCCACAGTGATGAGGCATTTGAGCAACAACTCAATATGTGAAGCTCGAGGCTCATCTAGCGAATCTATCATGACTGAATTGCCAACAGCTCCTGAAACGATTGCCCTAATTGGTAATGAAGTAGCTATCAAGTGGAAGAATGGAGAAGAGTCATATTTTCCAATGGAGTTCCTTCGAGAGGCTTCTCCGAGTGCCGAAAATCAGGGTGAACCCGATCTGTTCGGCAACCAAATCGGAGGTGATGCTAACAAGGAGTTTCAGGGAGTAACGGTGACCGATTGGCAATTTGTTGGTGGGTATGCGATCCAATTCCACTTTAGCGATGGGCACCAGACGGGGCTCTTTAGTTTTGGATATTTGCACAAACTTGAGGAGCATTTGCCGGGTGAGTGAGCACATGGGGTCTTGTCCGTTTCCCAAAAAGTTCCCATCCGAGTTAAACAGAGATGATGAGTACTTCATGAGCCTTGCTTACAACCAGGCAATTGAGGCATGGAATTTGGACGAAGTCCCGGTCGGAGCGGTAATTGAGAAGGAGGGTAACATCCTTGCCGTCGCTCACAATCAGGTCGAACGCCTTAAAGACCCAACTGCTCACGCGGAAATTCTAGCAATCGCGGCCGCTGCTCAAATGCTTGGGGATTGGCGATTGAATGGAGCTACATTGTATGTGACGAAAGAACCTTGCCCCATGTGTAGCGGAGCTTCCATCATGTCTCGAATCGAACGCGTTGTTTTTGCTGTGCCAGATCCCAAAATGGGACTACTCGGAGGTGCCGCGTCTATCCATAAAATCGAAAGTTTGAATCATCGTCTCCAGGTCGATGTTGGCGTAATGCATGATGACTGTCTTGGGTTGCTGCAAGCGTACTTCCAGCAGAAACGGGCTAAGTCCAAGCAGAAAATTGAAGAAGACGCGGATGGTGGAGGAAACGTTTTGTGGAACTGATATTTTTAGGAACGGGAACATCCCAAGGCGTTCCGATGATTGCTTATGACCAGCACCTATGTGACTTGGAGGACAAGAGAAACTGGAGAACGAGGACGAGTGCTCATGTGGTTATGGACGGAGTTCACCATCAAATTGATGCGGGACCAGAATTCCGGATGCAGTGCCTTGGAAACCAAATTGATTGGGTGGATTACTTTTTTTTAACTCACGGCCATTCTGACCATATCATGGGTATGGATGATCTTAGACGCTTTTGCGACATGCGAGAAAACAATGCGGTTCCTGTATATTCATCTGAGGAGGGGTTAAAACGGGTTCGTGAAGTATTTCCTTATGCGGCTCGAGAATCACCGGCCTACAAGGGATATCCTGCATTTCATTTGAATCCCATGCCTGAAGTATTGGAGTGCAAAGGCGGCAGAGTGGAAAGTGGCTACCTAACACATGGGCACTTTCAAGTTTTAGGATTGGTGTTCATAGAAACTTCCACGGGATCCAAGCTTGCTTACTACACGGATTGCAAGGAGCTGAGCGAACGGGCTTGGAAAATTGCTCAAGATGTAGATGTTTTAGTTATTGATGGATTGAGGCATGAACCTCATCCCACTCATTTGTGTTTAAATGAAGCAATCGAGGTGGCTCGCGAGCTCAAAGCAAAAAGGACGTTTTTTACCCACATGACACATCACGTAGACCATGCCAAAACCGAAGCGGATTTGCCGGAGTCGATGAAGCTCGCTTTTGATGGTCTAAGAATCAAGATTTAGAAGCCCATTCCGGTCAGAATCTCTTGCTCGGCTGGTTAGTTCTAAATTCGTCGCCACTCGACGACTCACAAGATTGGAGTAAGCCCGTAGAGATTGAATTGAAGATCTATAAAACAAAAAACCTCGGGAAAGACCCGAGGTTTTGTGAAAGCAAATACAAAGTTATTTCTTCTTTTTCTTGCCGCCGGCTTGGCTCGACTTCGCATAGCGTTTTTGGAACTTCTCAACGCGTCCGGCAGTGTCAATAAAGCGCGACTGACCGGTGTAAACCGGATGCGAATCCGAAGTAACCGGGCAATGCACTACATAGTGTGTTTCGCCATCGATCACTTCTTTTTCGTCGGTCGACATCGTTGAGCGGCAGACAAAACGGGTATTCGTAGAAGAATCAATGAAGACCACTCGGTTTAGTTCTGGATGTAAATCTTTTTTCATGTGAGCGCAGAATACTGCGAGTTTTTTGATGGATGTCAAATCTCCATTTTGTATTGGCGATCTTCCAAGATTGCACCATGCTATCAGTCATGCGCGATGATATGTACAAAGATACCGCTGACGATCCCCGCTTGGAGCAGGGTAAAGTCGATGACTTGAATGGATTGGATAGCGTTGTTGCTCATTTGGACCGCTATATTGCAGAATATCTCAGGCTCGGGGTTTCAAGTTCCTTGCAATTAACATCGGGTCAGCTCCTAGAGGTTATCGATTGGGCACGATCTGTGAACAATGATGTCAATGTCGAGCCACCCCAAGACAGTGAACTTGATTTTTTTAAGTCGGGTTTGCTTGAGGAATTGATTCAAATCCCAAGTAACGTTTTCGAAGAAGTCGAATTTCCAGATGGACAAACTCGATATTTACCGATGCGCCCCGAGATGTGGGAAGCAGGGTTGGATCGGTTCGAGACGCAGCTGCTAAAAACCCTCAAAAAGCAGAAAATGGATCCTC
Source organism: Verrucomicrobiota bacterium (assembly GCA_039027395.1). Classification (GTDB taxonomy): domain Bacteria; phylum Verrucomicrobiota; class Verrucomicrobiia; order Methylacidiphilales; family JBCBYL01; genus JBCCKK01. Next base: position 16,378 of record JBCCKK010000009.1, read on the forward strand.
AAGAGCCACTGGATTTAAGCTTATTTGATCGAAAATAAGCTGTTTACATCTATTTTTACCTAATTTACCGTATTAATTGTGCAAATGGTACGACGCCAGTTTGTTGGGGTGCTTTCTGCAGCTGCCGGTGGACTGCTGTGTGACGGTCTAGGTTCATCCCTGATGGCTGCGCCTTCCCGTGTGATTACGGTAGAAAAGGGAGATACCCTCTACGGGCTTGCCCTTGCCAATCGAGTGAGTGTCGACCAACTGGTAAAAACAAACAATCTATCCAGTACAACTCTCAGAATTGGGCAAAAGCTGAGTATTCCGAGAGACATCGCAACAGCTAGTACTGCTGCCACAACGAAAACGTATCTCGTCCGAAAAGGAGATACATTGTCCCGGATTGCATCTCGCAACAAAATTTCGGTTAATTCGTTACGTCGCGCTAATGGTCTCAAAGGAAATACAATCTATCCGGGTAATCGGCTCAAGATTCCAGCGATTGCAAAAGCAGAAAAAGTGGAGCCGGCTAAAGTCGAAGCCGTTGAGAAAATTCCTGAAAAGAAGTTGGTTTATCTAGGACGATCAAAACGTCAGGTTGACGTGAGCCATTTGGCGTCCCGTCGGTGGAAGCATATTATCATGCATCACAGCGGCACACCCACCGGAAGTGGTAAAATCTTTGATTATTATCATCGCCGGGTTAAACGGATGGAAAATGGGTTAGCTTATCACTTTGTTATTGGTAACGGATCTGAGTCAGGGGATGGCTATATCGAAGTGGCAGAACGTTGGAAGCGTCAGATTCAGGGGGGACATGTGCGAAGTGATGCATACAATCAAAACTCGATTGGAATCTGTTTGGTCGGGAACTTTCAAAAAAGTCGACCCACCAAAAAGCAAATGGCGGCGGCTATCGAGCTGGTTGATTATCTAAAAAAAGACCTTTTAAACGACCGGCCCAAACTTCTCCTCCACCGCGATATTCAAGATACAATTTGCCCAGGCAGGTATTTTCCAGAGCGGTCGATGCACAAGTTGTTTGGATAACTATGGATCGACTGTAGCAGGAGGTGTGGGTTTTGGTTTATCAATGGCTACCAGCTTCGTCAGGACGAAATAAGTATAAAAACGATACGGTTTTTTTTCGTCCAAAGGAATCCATTCGGGATAACCCACATACTCTCCCGTTTCATAACCCCTCAAAGTATATCCGACATCAGGTTCGATTCTCAATTGGCCTCGGATCTCAATGGATATCGGGCTTGAGAGTTTTCTCCCATCAACGGTTGCAATGCGAAGTGCGTTGGGCGGAGCCTTATCGCTTGTTGCGGGTTTGCCGGTGATTTCCATTTTTCTACCGAGTGGTTTTCCTAGGTTGCCGATAAGAGAGATACCTTTGCCGATCCTCGATGTCGTTATCTCAGTGGATAAAGGCGGATTCGTCGAGTTTTCAAGTTGTGTCTGAGCCAATGATTGATCGATCGCACCACAGAATACAGGTAAGGCGAAGCAAGCCGTTAAAAAAATCCTGGAATTCATATGCTCGCTTTGGAAGCGGGTGCTTCAGTTGAACTCAGAATGTCTAAGACTTGAGAGTGTAGTGTTTGCGTCGTTGCAATACAGGAAGTAGCTTCATGCGCAGGCTCTCCCTTCCAGCCTGTAATGATCCCTCCTGCACCCTGAACAACGGGAATCAATGGCAAAAGGTCCCAGGGATTCATAATCGGATCGAGCATGATATCGGCCCGGCCGGTGACCAGCTGAAGATAGCCGAAACAGTCTCCCCAAGTCCGAAAGGTCGAGCACTGCCTCCGCAGATGTTCAAATGGGGCGTAGGTCTGATGGTCCTCCACAAGGCCAGGGTCCGTCGTCAGAAGAGTAGCTTGTGTTATCGATTCACAACTACGCAATGTGACAATCGAATCATTAACTCGAGTGGTTGTATTGTCACCTAAGCAAAGAATATCGAGAATCGGCTGGTTGATACAACCGACGATGGGCTTGTTTTTGTAGAGGAGGCCTATCAGGGTTCCGAAAAGAGGGACTCCTGCTGCAAATGAAATCGTTCCATCGATTGGGTCGAGCACCCAGACATAGTCGGCATCGGTGCGTGTATTTCCAAATTCCTCTCCAATGATTCCATGATCGGGATATGCAGATTCAATTTCCTTGCGCATGAGCTCTTCGGCTTCTCGGTCCGCTCGGGTGACAATGGTAGAATCGGATTTGGTTTGTAAATCGAGGTTTTGGCTGCGGAAGTACGGACGGATCAACTCGCCGCTTAGAAGCGCGAGCTTCCGCGTGAATGAGAGAAATTCGTTGATACCTGCTTCCATGGTTTTGCTAGCCTCACCGACAAGACTGATACTATAAAAAAGCTGATAACGTCCTAAAGGAAAAGAAAATACGGTAAATTAAGTCGTATGTAGCTTCCTTTTTACGGTGGTGAGCTGGACAGCTCTGATGGATTGTGTTTAATTCGAGCCGTTTATGAGTTTAAAGCCCGTTGTTTTAATGATTCGTGATGGTTGGGGAGAAAATCACGATGCGTCCCTAGATTTTTGTAATGCCGTTAAGTTGGCAAAAAACCCGGTTGCTGATCGACTCACCACAGAGTGGCCTCGCACCGAACTGATGGCGAGTGGCCTCGATGTTGGTCTACCCGAGGGAATTATGGGGAATAGCGAGGTAGGCCACCAGAATATCGGAGCTGGGCGCGTGGTAGATCAGGAAATCGTCCGAATCGATAAAGCGTTTTCGGCCGGCACGGTGCGCGACAACAAAACGCTGAAAGGCGCGTTTGCCCAGGTAAAAGAAAAGGGAAGTCGATTGCATTTTATGGGATTAGTTTCGGACGCGGGTGTCCACGCGATGCTCGAGCATCTGTATGGATTGCTTCAGGAAGCGAAACACGCTGAGGTTTCCGAAGTTTACATTCATGCGTTTACGGATGGACGTGACACCCCCCCAACCAGCGGGTTGGGCTATGTTCAAGAGCTCGAAGCCAAGTGCAGTGAAATCGGTATCGGAAAAATTGCATCGGTTAGTGGTCGGTTTTGGGCAATGGACCGTGACTTGCGCTGGGAGCGTGTTCAGAAAGCCTATGATTGCATAACGGGTCGAACCGTTGAGCGAACAGCAAAGTCTGCAGAAGAAGCAATTCAAGGCTACTATGATTCGCCACTGGACGATAACCGAAAGGGGGACGAGTTTGTAGTTCCAACCGCCATCACCAACGAATCGGGTGAACCCTTAGCGTTTATTGACGATGGCGATGCTGTTATCTTTTACAACTTTCGGGGTGATCGCCCTCGCGAATTAACGCGAGCGTTCATCGAAGAAGGGTTTGATGGCTTTGACCGTGGTGATCAAAAGGACGTGTTCTACGCCACCATGACCGAATACCAAAAAGGCCTGTGCCCCGATGTGCTATTTTTAAAGCCAGAAAAGATGAAGGATATTCTGGGAACGTATGTAGCAGATCACCAGATTCCACAATTTCGCTGCGCCGAAACCGAAAAATTTCCCCATGTCACCTTCTTCTTTAATGACTACCGAGAAGAACCTCTTGAAGGAGAGGACCGTGAGTTAATTCCGAGCCCCAAGGAAGTTTCGACGTATGATCAGAAACCCGAAATGAGTGCGTATGGAATCAGAGATGCCACGGTCAAGGCGATTAAGAGCGGGAGATATGGCCTGATCGTCGTAAACTTTGCCAATGCGGATATGGTTGGTCACACCGGCGTCCAAGAAGCTGCAATCCAAGCGTGCGAAGTCGTTGATGCATGCGTTGGCGAGATCTTGGCTGCAGTGGATGAGATGGAAGGACGAGCGGTCATAACAGCCGACCATGGGAATTCTGATCAAATGCTGGTTCAAAAGACTCAAAGCCCTCACACAGCGCACACGCTTAACCCTGTGGAACTCGTCGTCTACGGGCGAGATTGCAAAGAAATCCATCTGGCCCCTGAAGGGAGATTGGGAGACATTGCTCCCACGGTTCTACAATTGATGGAATTGGCCATTCCCGAGGCCATGACCGGAAAGTCGTTACTCGTCTAGGCCTCATTGCAGGCCGGGATTCAAGCACTCAATCACAGTTGCTACAGGGTATGTCGATCGTCATCAAGAATGTCACATGGGTAAACGAAGAACAGCGCCAGACCGGTGATGTTTGGTTCCAAGATGGAAGAATCAGAAAACTGGGTGGACAGATCACCGTGCCGCAAGGCACGCAGGAGATCTGTGGAGAAGGTAAAGTTTTGCTCCCCGGGGTAATCGATGACCAAGTGCACTTTCGGGACTTTGATCTTTCACACAAAGCCACAATCGCCTCGGAATCGTTAGCGGCTGCTGCGGGGGGCGTGACATCCGTAATGGAAATGCCCAATACCCGACCTCCGACCACGGATTGGGAAGCGTGGGAGTATAAGACCGGAATCGGTGCTCGAGATTCAGCGGTAAACTACGCTTACTACATTGGAGGGACCAATGACAACGCGGATCTGATTCTCAAGAACATTCCAGAAGGTAAAATCTGTGGACTCAAATTGTTTATGGGATCGTCGACGGGAAACATGTTAGTCGATGAACCCTCGGTGCTTGAACATTTCTTTGCGGAGTGGCCCGGATTAATTGCAACCCACTGTGAAGACGAAGCCACCATTCGGGAGCAGACCGCTTGGGCAGAAAAGAAGTATCCTGGCGGTATCCCGCCGGAAGCCCATCCTCAGATTCGCAATACAGAAGCCTGTGCCAAATCATCTTCGTTTGCCATCGATCTTGCCCGCCGTCATGGAACCCGGCTGCACGTGCTTCACCTGACGACCGAGCGAGAGACTCATTTCTTTGATCCGGGAGTATTAGCAGACAAACGAATCACCAGTGAGGTGTGTGTCCACCATCTTACCTTCTGCGATGAGGACTACCAACGCCTTGGCAACCAGATTAAATGCAACCCGGCGATCAAGAGGAAAGAAGATCGAGAAGCGCTTTGGTCTGCTTTGAAGCAAGGGAGAATTGATGTCATTGCCACAGATCACGCACCACACACTTGGGAAGAAAAATTAGCAGAACGGTATCAAGACGCACCTGCGGGGCTTCCTCTCATCCAGCACACGCTAGGTTTGATGCTCTATCACGTGGATCAGGGAAGGCTTACGTTGGAAGAAGTCGTTCGCTCTATGGCTCACCATCCTGCGGAATGCTATCGAGTCAAAGAGCGGGGTTATCTTCGGGAAGGGTATTGGGCAGATGCCGTGCTCGTCGATCTCCAGAACAAGCCGGAGGTGACCCGTCAGAGCATTCATCACAAGTGTGCTTGGTCTCCGTTAGAGGGGCAAACGTTGGGCGGAACCATTAGTCACACCTTCGTTAGTGGCCAACTGGCTTACAGTGATGGTGCACTGCAAAAAGAAGTCCGCGGCCGAGCGCTTGAATTTTTGCCGCAATCGTGAAGAATGGATGAGGGAGAGTTAGCCTGCCTCACCAGCATGGCTCTTTTTTTAGTTTCTCATGCGTATTGAAACATATCAGCTCAGTATGCCCGAATATAAGGAGTGGAATCCTTTGGTTCTCGATTTAGTCCAGGAGCTCAAAGCATGGATTCGCCCGGATTTTCCGGAGATTACCATTGAGCATGTGGGCTCCACGGCGGTTCCTGGGTGTTGCGGTAAAGGAATCGTTGATCTCCTAGCCCTGTATCCGGTTGGCAGTCTCGATAGCGCACGGCAAGCGGTCGATCACTTGGGATTTCAACACCAACTGGGGAGAAATCCATTTCCTGAAACCCGTCCGATGCGGGTAGGAAGCATTCACTTCCAAGAAAATCTGTTTAAACTTCATGTGCATATTCTCGAAGAAGGCTGCCCTGAAGCTCTGGCACTCTGCCAGTTTCGCGATACGCTGATAGGAAATCAGACCAAGCGTAAAGCCTACATGGCAATGAAGCAGGAAATCTTAAAGCACCAATTGAAGGATCCTATGGAGTATACCGAGCGAAAAGCCGCGTTCTTTGAAGCATTTTCGCAATAAAACGGTCGCCGCAAACGGGGTCAAAAACCCTCAAAGACTGTGGCTGGGATCGATTCGAGAGCTGCTCGAACTTAGGAATGGTTGATTTTTTCGTGTTTTAGCGAGGTTTGTGGCTATCTATTAATTCTCATGTCGGACGAAAACGTGATCATTGGAATTGATTTGGGAACGACCAACTCGGGAGTCGGTGTCATCGATACGGGTTTTCCCGTCCTAATTCCTGGAGAAAATGGTAAGCGGTTAACTCCATCAATCGTAAGCTATGGCAAACCGAAAGAGCCTCCTGTAGCGGGAGAAACGGCAAAGCGAATGAGTGCTCAATTTCCCAAAAGCACCATCTATTCAGCCAAACGTTTAATTGGTCGCCGATTCAATGAATTGAGTCCAGAGGAAGTCGAAGACCTTGCCTACTCGGTGGTCCCCGGTGAAGAGGGGTGGGCCGGAATTCAGATCCACGACTCGGTTCAGTCTCCGGAGGCCGTATCTTCGCACATTCTGTCCAAGTTAAAGAACGATGCCGAAGCCTACCTCAATAGAAAGGTGGATCGAGCCGTAATCAGTGTTCCCGCCTATTTTAACGAAGGGCAGCGGCAAAAAACGAAGTGGGCAGCCACTCAGGCCGGGCTTAGCGTTGAGCGTATTATTAGCGAGCCGACTGCTGCCGCGTTAGCCTACGGAATCGATCGCGAACATAAGAAAGCCAAGATTGCAGTCTATGATCTAGGTGGAGGCACCTTTGACGTCTCCATCCTCGAGTTGACAGAAGGGGTATTCGAAGTTCTCGCAACGAGTGGTAACACCCGACTAGGTGGCGATGATATTGATCAACAACTGTCCCAGTGGATCCGTCGCCAAATCGAAGAGAATGATGGAGAGTTACCGTCTTCCCCTGAAATCGAACATCGACTACGTGAGGCCGCCGAATCTGCAAAAATTGAATTAAGTGAAAAGGAGGATGTCGAAATTCAGCTTCCCTTCATAACGCCCGAAATCAGTTGGTCGGGAGTTTGCTTGCGATCGCAACTGGCAGAGTTAGCCCGTCCGATTATCGAGCAAACCCGGACGCATTGCTTACGTGCCCTACAGGATGCTGGATTAACGCTTTCCGATCTAGATGAAGTGCTCCTAGTAGGAGGGCAAACCCGCATGCCTTTGGTTCGGGAGTATGTCGGTGACGTGTTTGGAAAAACGCCCAACACGTCGATGGATCCAGACGAGGCCGTAGCTCGGGGAGCAACGATTCAGGCGGGAATCCTTTCCGGCGCTTTAAACCAAATGGTGCTTCTCGATGTAACACCGCTATCGCTTGGGATTGAAACCTTTGGCGGACTAATGAACGTCATCATCCCTCGGAATTCGACGATTCCCTGCAAAGCAGGCGAGCTATTCACAACCGCTGTCGATTTTCAAGAGGCGATGGCCGTAACGATTCTCCAGGGAGAACGAGAACTCGCACAAGACAATTGGAAACTCGGGCGCATGGACATCGCTTTTCGTAAAGTGAAGCGGGGTGAAGCGCGAGTCGGGGTTCAGTTTGAAATCGATAGCGATGGACTGCTTCACGTCCTTGCCCGGGACGTGGAAACCGGACATGAAGAAAGAGTTCAGGTCGAATCTGCAGTTGATGTTTCCGATGAAGATGTTGAAGAAATGGTAGCAGAGTCCGTAGAGCATGCGTTTTCCGACATGGAAGAACGACGCAAAATTGAAGCAAAAGGGAAAGCAGAGCGCCTGCTTGCAACGGCAGAAACCGCCTTAAAGCAGGCGGGAGAGGCTCTTTCGGCCGAAACTCGAACCCAAATCGACGAGGCAATGGAGAGCTTAAAGTCCAAGGTCTCGGAGGGAACCTCCAAGGAAATTAAAGCCGCCATGGAAGCGCTCGACCAGGCATCACTCCCTTTAGCCGACGCGTTAGTCGAGCAAGCAATGGAACAAGCGGCCTTAAAAGTACTCGGGCAATAGCTGCAAAAAGGCGCAAAAGACGCATAATTTTTTCAAGTTAATTCAGGAATTTTTAGCCAACCTCGACTTCTTGCGAATTTTGCGCCTTTTCGCGGCCAATAGGACCGTCGGCTTGCGACTTGCATTTCACAGGTAATCCGGTAAATATTGAATAGGAACATCATTATGGGAGATTCAGAAGTTATTGCAGATCTTACGCCTACAGGGATCCTGAGCTACGTAGACCAGGAGAACTTAGAAGCCCTAAAATTTCACGGAAACTTTGGCGAATATGGCCCGGGTGAAGTCATTATCCAAGAGGGAGTTCGTCAATACAACTTGTTCATCCTCATTTCAGGATCCTGTGACGTGCTCCTCGGAGCAGGAAGTGCTCAAGAGACGGTCGTCGGTGAATTAGGCCCAGGCGATTGTATTGGAGAAGTCAGCATTCTAGAACCTGGAGAAGCGACAGCGACCGTCCGGGTGCGCGAAGTGTCGGTTCTTTGGTCTTTGGATGTGGAGCAACTTCAACGTTTCTTCGAAAAGCTTCCGATTGCGGGGGGACAGCTCATGTTGGGAATTGCTCAGCTTCTTTGTTCCCGCCTCCGCACCGCGAACCAAACCATCGTTAGCAACAAGCTTACCCCGCAACACCTCGGGGTGCGCTCAGGACGTTTCGCAGAACAGATCCGAGCTGCCAACATCGAAGAACAAAAGGGAGG
>JBCCKK010000010.1:0-24386 GCA_039027395.1 Verrucomicrobiota bacterium
AGCGAATCATGCGCTGGCTGACTCGCCCCCCCAAGACGGCATCCAAAGCATCCAGCATGATTGACTTGCCAGCACCGGTTTCCCCCGTAAGCACATTCAGACCTTCCTCGAGATCCCAAGTGAGATCATCAATTACAGCAAGATTTCGAATACGCAGGCATTGAAGCATGCCGGAATATAGAGAGCTGAACCCAAATAGGCAACGCCAACAGATTCAAAAAACGACTGTTATGCCTCAGAAAATGAAGTAGCATGATCTAATGAATCGGGGTCTTTTTCTATCTGCATGTGCAACACTTGCTTGGCTCTTTGTAGACTCAATCTCCGTTCTATCCCAAATGGCTACGGAACCTGCAAAAATTAAAGACCACTTGCTTGTGGTCTTTAATACCGAATCCCCTGAGGCTCGAGAGCTTGCGTTTGCTTATGCGGCTTCTCGAAACCTTGATCGCCACCAGATTGTTCCTATTTCCTGCCCTGACACAGAAACCATTACCCGCGATGTCTTTAATAAGTCAATCCGCGAACCCCTCCAACGTCATCTCATTGAAAACGGGTATATGGAATGGGAGCCAGCAACGATTAACTTCGGAATTGAAACAAAAAAAGTTCGGCGAGCTGCCAGAAATGATATTTGGGCTATTGTTTTAATCAGAGGAATTCCGCTCAGAATCTCCCATGACGCATCTGTCATTCCTCCACAGATCAAAGCAAAACAGTTTATCAAAAACGAAGCTGCTGTGGATAGTGAGCTAGCGTTACTTGTCTACGACAATCCACCAATCACAGGCTTCGTTCCAAACGTCTATTACACAGAAACGGTTTTTTCCCCTTTTGACTCATCACTCGCCAAACGTTTGATTATGATCACCCGTTTGGATGCTCCGAATGCATCTGATGTTAAGCGAATGATTCGCGACGCAATCGAGACTGAAAAGCTCGAACTCACAGGTCGTGCCTATTTTGATGCAAGAGGCATTCACGATAAGTCTTCCGGATATCATATTGGTGATGTCTGGATTCGAGGGAGTGCAAGCGATTCTTTGACCGCCGGAATGGAAACCGTAATCGATGACCAACCTAAACTGCTTTCGGACAATGATCCAATCGAAGATGTCGCTCTTTATGCCGGTTGGTATTCCGGACAAGTTCAAGGCCCGTTTTCAAATAAAAACTTTAAATTTCGGAAGGGGGCTGTCGCATACCATCTCCATTCGTTTAGCGCTCAAACTCTGCGAAACCCAGCAAAGAACTGGGTTGGCCCACTTATAAGTAAAGGCGCTTGCGCATCAATGGGATCTGTCTACGAACCTTATCTCCGTATGACACCCAACGTGAATTCGTTTTTTCGAGCGTTATTCAATGGCTTCTCGTTTGCCGAAGCTGCCTATCAATCCCAAAACGTTCTTTCGTGGATGATCACTATGGTGGGAGACCCTCTATACCGACCGTTTCCGAGAACCCCCATTGAATCGGCAAAACTTGCACAAACCCATAATCTATCCGAATCCCCTTGGCTCTGCCTCCGGATTGCCCGTTTGATCATTAATAAGGACCTTCCAACCGGCGATAAAATCGATCGTATCACCCGAATGGTCGAAGCACTTCCCTCTTCTATTACTTACGAGGGGCTAGGCGACATGCTCAGCCAACTAAATGCGGACACTCAAAGGATCCTTTCTGCATATGTTAAAGCTGAAACCCTTGCTAACAATGATACGACTCGAGTCCGTGTATGCCTTAAACGAGCTGATACCTACAAACGCCTAGGAAGCGTCTCGAGCGCCATGTCGGAATACGAGAATATTTTATCGAAGTACCCCAAGCCCGCAGAGCGCTTTGATATACCTACGCTTGCCATTTCATATGCAACCCAGAATGGCTGGACTGAACTCTCTCCGAACCTTCAAAACTATTTAGCACCTGTAAACCAAAAACTACGCTCCCAGCAACCAAAACCGCAACCGCAACCGCAACCGACCAAGACAAAAACGGAGCCAACGACCGGCATTGCCCCCAGAAAAGACCTCATTCCACCCAAACCATCGCTTTCTGCTCCGAAAGTTCCTGCTGGTAAAAAGGGGACGGGGAAACTTCCCAAATATTACGATCCCACTCGAATTCCTTCGTCTCAGAACGCTTCCCATTAATGTTTACGATTCATAAGTGTGAAGGAATCGTAATCCGTATTATTCCGTATTCTGAGTCGAGCCTAATTACAACTTGGTTTACGGACAGCGCGGGTATCATCCAACTTATCGCGCGAGGTGCAAAACGGAAAAAGCAACATAACTACGACCCTATTGACCTTCTCAACTTCGCGGAAGTCAGCTACCGATCAAATGAGCGAAAGCAGATTCATACGGCCCAACAAATCCAAGTCAAAGAATCGAATCGAGATATCGCAGTCGTTTATTCGAAACTGCTGACTCTAATTTACTTTTTTGAAGTCCTTGCCCAACTCGTCGAAACCAACACCCCACTTCCGGAACAGTATATCTTGTTCACCAAGGCGATTGATTACATGAAAACGAATAAAAGTAGCCAAGCGTTAGTCGAACGATATGAGCGAAGACTTCTAACCTCTCTCGGGCTTCCTCACGAGTCACTTTCGATTGAACAAGCGCGTGCCAAACATTATTCGAAACGCCCGAAATCCTGGGCATCCTTACAAAAACATCTCTGATTTAGGGAATCTCAAATCGAAATGGAGCTCGAGTCAGATTCTTGCATCCTGACGTTTCAACAACGACAAGATCTTCCAAGCGAATCCCCCCGATTCCAGGATAGTATAGGCCAGGTTCTACCGTGACCACTTGCCGGGACTTAAGCTTACCTGAGGCAATGCGTGGTGCCTCGTGGATTTCTAATCCTACCCCATGTCCAAGACCGTGAAAAAAACCAACCCAACGCCCCTTTTGTTTTTCGGTAGGATATCCCTTCATTTTGAAGTCTTCACGGATTGAGTCTTGCAACTTTTTCCCATCCACCCCGGAGCGAATCGACCGAATTGCTAGCCGTTGAGCCTCTTTAACTGTCTGATATAACCTCCTCTGTGCCTCACTAGCCTTGCCTTTAACCACAGTTCTCGTCAGATCTCCAAAGTAACCGCTTTCCGCATCGTGAGGGAAGATATCAAGAATGATGGTTTCTTCAGCCTTCAAGGGACCGCTCCCCATATCGTGAGGATCGCATGACTGCTTTCCACAAGCGACGATCGTGTGAGCAGGAACACCCCCAGCTTGTCTCACTGCGTTATCAATTTCAAAACGCAACCGCTCGGAAGTAAGCCGCACCTCCCCCCAACGAAGATGGCGTCCTCTGCCAACTGAAGAGGCCTTAATAATTTCGATACCTCGACGCAATCCAGCCTCTGCTTGGCGTTGTCCTTTAGTGATCCACTTAATCTCGTGGTCGGTTTTACGCATCCGCTTTGGGAAGAATGGGCTTTTGACCGTCACCAGAATTCCGTTCTTTCGGAGATAGTCCGCACAAACTAAGGGAAAGTCGGGCGGAACTTCGACATCTCGTATCTCGTTTTCTTTGAGAAAGTACGTAGCAACTTCTTTGTGACCAATCACTCCTTTCGAACTCGAACGGAGCTTTACCTCAATCTCAGATTGATCTCGGCAATCATCAACTCGTGCTGTTTTTCGAGCACGGTCAATTTCCAATGCATTCAAGATCGCATAACTGGTCCCTCCAAACTCGACCCAAATAATCGGATCTGGCACAGAAAACCGAGTAGCGTGTCTTAAGTCTGCAGACTGTTCTGAACTAGCAATTATTAATCGAGCCGTTGATTCTTTTTCTGACTTTTTCATCAAATTTAAGTAATTACATATATTTTATTAGTATTAGTAATAATTATCCTATTAGAAGCATTTTTTAAAAATTTTTGCTACCAATATGAAAGCTAATCGATTATAATATCGGTTAGTTAAGATGTCTAAGGATACACAAGAGTTGGGAGCATCGGTGTTCCCCTTTGCTGAAATTTTACAGCACTACGGGCAGACTGGGAGAACTGGCCTTTTTAGTATCCATCACGAGGGAAAGACTGCCTACGTATATTTGATGTCTGGTATTGTCGCCCATGCTGAGACCGACGTTTTAGCCGGCGAAACCGCCATGTGGGACATTCTCTCCTGGGATAAGCCCAAATACGAGTGGGAGGATTCAGTCACCCCCGCTAAAATGACGATGAGTGGTAGCGTTCAAGATCTAATCCTTAAAGCGATCCAAATCGAGAATTCAGGAGAACTTCAGAAAATTAAAGAAAACGCGACGCACTATGAGAAAACGCGCCATATTTCCGAAGGCAACAGCATCTACAATATCGTTCTAAACGTCAGTAGTGCTGAATTACCGAATTTCGAATTTAAAATCACAACCAAACAGGTTCGTGTTGGCCGCCATCCAGATAATGAGCTTGTTCTTCCGGATTCATCCGTTTCTCGTAAGCATGCTTTATTAATTGTGAACCAAGAAGCCATTTTGGTGCGCGATCTCGGTTCGATGAATGGCTTGAAGGTTGATGGTCAACCGATTACTCAGGGATTAGCTAAGAATGGCCAAACGCTTTGTATTGGTGAGGTCAATTGCGAAGTAATGATTTCAAGAATGGACCAGAGCCAGACCTTATCCTCAATAAAATCGGCGGCCTAGCCCTTGACGTTGATTCTTTTTGAACTAAGTTCTGACCGTTATGATTAAATTTACACTTCTTACTGCTGTTGCTATCGTTTTAACTGCTGCCCCGATCCACGCCGAGGGTGAGGACTGCGGAGGATGCAAAGGAAAAGATAAAGGTAAAACCGAGCAAAAGAGCTAATCTTTTATTCATTTTTACAAAAAAAAGCCCGTCCGCTAGGACGGGCTTTTTTGTGTTATAAAAACCTTTCATCTTGATCAGCTATACATCTGGACCGCTTGCCATGCCTTCGCATGACCAAAGTCTTTCACAGGTCTCCGCTGTACTAACTGCTGAACTCCAAAATCATCGGTAACGACATGATACCCGTCGTCTGAAACTCCATGATAGCTGATGATGCGTCGAATATACACGGCATCGGAGGCATCTACCTGAGACAAATATATATAGTCCTGAATCTCTGGATGAAAGAAAACTTGCGTATCTCCGTCTACATCCATGCAAAGAACATGCGCAGGTTTTTAAACCTGCGCAAGCACTTTTACCGTAAACGGTCTAACTCGTGACCGAGTCACCTTTTTTCTCCTGCCTCTTTTCTTTGCGCTGTTCCATTCGCTCCTGCTTCTTAGCCTTCTGCTCTTCGCGGATAGCGTTCCACTTAGAGACCTGATCAGGGGTCAAATAGGATTCGAGACTGGTCCGCCCCGAGTCTTTGACCGACTTGATTTGCTCACGCTTTTCTTCACGACTCAATGAATCATTGGAGCGAATCCCCTCAATCGCAGTCCTATTCTTTTCAAACTGGCCTTTGAAAATGGACTGCTGCTCAGCAGTCAGACCTAAATCTTGGCTCATCTGCTGAAATCGTTCCTCTTTCTTTGCTTTACGCTCCTCGGAAGAAAGCTTTTTCTTTTTGTCACCGTTGGCTCCTTCTGCGTGGACCATCTGCATGCTCAAAAGAACACAAACAACAATACTAACAACTATATTTTTTTTCATAATTAACTCCTATCTAAGTGATACGTATATAAACCTGGCAATGGACTTAAAGTTGCTCAAAATATTTTACGAAATCGTATTTCGGCACTAAGATGCATTTGGGATGCAAGACATCTGTTACACAGTGGGAAAGCAGATTACCATTCGAGAAATCGTTCTGGGTTTGATTCTAACGACGGTAGCAATTACGGTAAGTTACCCCATTGTTGATCACTATTGGAGGAAAGGGCAGCAGACCGCAAATGTGATTCGAAGCTGGGAGCTCCAATTTCCTATGAATCTTTAGCTAAAACAACCTTTATGGTTTCAAGATAGCTGTCCACCACTTCATTCCATGGAATCGTTTTTGCTTTTTCTCGAGCATTCACTTGAAGCGTTTTGATCATATCTAGGTTCCCGGCTAACTCAAGTAACCCAGTTGTGAATTCGGCTCGATCACCGAACTTAATTAAGATGCCATCTATCTGGTTTTCTACATACTGCTTGCCCGCTGCATAATCATAAGCAATCACGGCTAGTCCACTCGCCATAGCCTCGAGAATCACATTGCCAAACGTTTCCGTTTCACTTGCGAATGCGAACAGATCAGCGCTTGCGTAATGACGCCCCAGCTCCTCATCAAACTTCATCCCTGTAAAAATGACTTCAGGGTAGGCTTTCTCTAGGGATTTTCGCTCTGGACCATCTCCCACGACAACCATCTTTGTCGAACCCCGCTTCTTTTTTAGTTCGCGAAAACTCTCCAAAACCAATCGAATATTTTTCTCAGCTGCGACCCGACTGACAATAATACAGACCAGCGTATCCTCGTCAGCCCCCCACTCTTCACGCAACTTGGGATCTCGCCGTTGGGGTGAGAAGAGAGTCGTATCTACACCGCGACCAAAATAACGACAGTTTTTGAAGCCCAAATCCAAAAGCTCGGTAATCAAATCGGGGTCCGGAACAAGATTCGCCCGAGCCATGCTGTGAAATGATCGTAGATAGCTACATACAAACCGCTTCAACCATCCGATATGATAATGCTTCGTGTATTCGTGAAAATTTGTGTGGAAGCTGGTTATCAGAGGAATATCTAAGTCCCGAGCGGCTTTGCCAGCAGTCCAACCAAGAGCCCCTTCCGTAGCTACGTGCACCAAATCGGGACGTTTCTCCTTCCAAAGCAACCTCAACCTCCTCCGACTTGGCATTCCCACTTGAGCTTCCGGATAGCCTGGTATCGGGAAGCCAAAAACCTCAACGGTCTCCCACCCCCCATTTAAACCCCATTCATGCTTAGCGCGAGACTTTGGATGAATGACCTGTAAATCAATGTCACGGTCTACTAGCTGCTTAGAAAGCCGATTCAAGGTCATGGCCACGCCATTGACTTCAGGAGGAAATGTCTCGGTTATGAGGGCCAGTCTCTGTCTCATCTTAACTTCGTGTTCAGTAATGCTTTTTCACTAGGAAAGCGACAATCCTTATTGATCGAAACTTTACTCCAATTAGGGTTTTGCTTTAGGACCCTCACCAATAACCGGATAATCAGGCCAATTACGCAAATCATAGTGCCACCACTCCGCAGGAACTCCCCGAAATCCATTTTGAAACATTGCCATTCGCAGTGTGTGAACTCGCTCTCGTATCGGCTTCTCCAAGTCGTCTAAATCGTGGTCCGCTCTCTTAGTGAATACATCAAAATCCGTGGCCATCTCGACCAAAACACCTTTTGAGTCCGCCAAGGTAACATCCACCGTCGTGCCCCGGCTATGCCGAGAGAATTTGCGCGGGTCTGCAACAAATTCTGGATTTGGATACGCTTCCCACAACTTCCACTGCGCATACGGAGGGCGATATGCATCCCAGACGACTAATCGATACCCATCGGTTCTCAGTTGCCGGATCACTTTCTTGAGAGCACGAATCGTATCTCGATGCAGCCAAGCCTGAGACGAAGGGTAAATGGGCTTACCGGTAATATTATTGTCCGTCGCATAGCGAAGTTTAACAATAACCGATGGCAACGCCCGATCTACTCTGAGAAAATGAGGCGCAGGCCGCGTTTCCTGTTGCGAGAAAACGTTGAATACTCCAGCAGTTGTGAAGACAAGACTTAAAATTAAAGATTTACCCATACGCAGAAACCGACATTCTTAAACGCAAGTAAAGTGAACATACCGGTAACTATCAGCAAGGAAGAATTACATAAGCTTCCCCTTTTCTCATTTCAAGGAACCACCCACCTCCCTCAATCGCTCAGTGAACTAAACCAAGCTGCTGAAACCCTAAGCCAAGAAAAAGTCATTGGCTTTGATATCGAAACCCGACCTAGTTTCAAAAAAGGTCAACATTTCAAACCGAGCCTCGTCCAGTTGAGCACCGAAGAAAATGCTTACCTCTTCCAGCTCAGGCGTTTAGAGACGGTCTCTCCTGTTCTTCAAATACTTGAAGCAGCGACACCTCTCAAAACAGGAATTGCTCTCGATCGCGATATTAAAGATCTTCAAGAGTTCATTCCATTCCAGCCCAAGGGGTTTCTCGAACTCGGAAACATTGCCCGCCAATCGGGAATGGAAAAAACAGGACTGCGAAATCTTTGCGGAATGCTGCTGGGGCACCGGATTTCAAAAAAAGCTCAAACCAGTAACTGGGCTCGTAAAGAGTTAACGAACGAGCAGATCAGCTACGCGGCAACCGATGCCTGGGTCAGCCTCAAATTATACCAACGCCTCAGATATCACCGTCCGGATTTATTCAAGGAAGCTTAGGTGGCTCGCAAACGTCCTGGCCAAGCCTGTAAACCGACTTTACAAAAGAGTGTCAACTAACTTTACACTTGTGGTTGTTTCTCAAAAATAGCTTTTACCTAAACACCTCTCAGCAAAAGCCTTAGAATCCTCCGTTAGGTGGCATGATTATCGCACTCTCTATGGATTATTAAAATTTAACAAACCGAAAGAGTGTAATGAAAATAGTTAACCATCAACTTCTGAGTAAGATTCAACTCCTTGCCCATCCGCAAGGTGAATTCAATATCAAAGCTTTTGGCCCACGGGCCCGGGGTAATATCATCTTGAGAAACGGTAGAATTAAACAAGCGGAATGTGGAAATTTGCGCTCAGAACAAGCCATCAAGAAGCTGATATTCAGCCCCGACCTAAAAATCACAACAACTGATCTAACAAATGCTACTATTTGTTATGTAGATGAAATGGACGAAGCTCCCGATGAACTCATCATACCCCTCATTCTCACTGCGAACGAGAAATCCCAAGATGAAGAGCCGGAAAGCAAACGCTCTCACGGTGCAGGTAAACTACACAAATATCTCGTATATTTCGACGTAATTCAAAATGGAAAACTCACAGCTCGGGTCCACCTAAAACAAGGTCGCACTCTTATCGGAAGGATATCCAATTGTCCTATTTATCTAAATGATACATCGGTCTCAAAACGCCATGCGTTTGTAACCCTGACCGATAGTTTTATCCGCATTACCGATTTGCAAACAACCAATGGTACTTACGTCAACGGCAAACTCGTCGATGAATCTGAACTTCGGGCACAAGATGAAGTAAGCATTGGTGATACCCTTCTCAAGTTGGGTCTACAGCTCAACAATTTGCAAAATTCGAGAAAGAGTCTTAAGCTGAGATCTAATATACAGATTGGGAAAAAGAGTGACTCATTGGATGACACAAGAAAAATTCAACCACTTCATTTCGAATGTTATTCAGAAAGAAAATCGACGATTCGTGTTTCAGAAGGTTTCACCTCTATTTTCAACTAAGGATTCGAAAACATGACCGAACTCGCAAGCCTAAGCCCTACTGAGACAACTCAAATTACGACCTACCCGCAAAGGTGCCTCGTTGTTGATGATGAAATCAGCATTGCAGGCTACGTGAAGAAGGCTCTTTCATTGGCCGGCTTCAACGTCGATATGACCTTAGACCCCTTAGACGCTTTAGAAAAGATGCAAGGGACTTTTTATGATACGATCATAACCGATCTCAATATGCCAGAGTTAGGAGGGTTAGAATTCCTCAAGCGAGCACGAGCCATCAGCCCAAACTTTTCTGCGATCATCATCAGTGGTTACACCTCTCAATTAGATAGAACGACGTTAGCCGACTTGAATATAAAGGCCGTGTTTGAAAAACCATTTAAGATTCCGGTTTTGATCGAAACACTTTGTAATATAAATTCTTCTAATTAGTTCAAAATAAAACGCTTAAGGTCAGCTAAAGTAGTCGGAATAGCCTTGTATTAAAGGCAATTGCGCTCCAATCTTCTTGTCATATAATTAAGCCCTGGTCCCCGTAGTTCAACGGATAGAACAAGGGTTTCCTAAACCTTAGATGTGAGTTCGATTCTCGCCGGGGACGCCATACTTTGGCCATTAAACTATAACTTCGGAGTCTCTTTCTGTCTTTAAGCCATGCAATTTCTTGAGGCACTGCAAAATTTGCAACTTCCAGACCTATGGCAGACGGATGCCATTCGCGCTTTAAAGGCAGGGAATGATGTTGTTCTTGATGCTCCTACTGGTGCTGGCAAAACCTATGTTCTCGAACAAGTCATCGAGACCCAACATTTTCGGAGTCAAGTCATCTACACGGCGCCAACTCGAGCCTTGGCTAATGATAAATACGCGGAATGGAAAAACCGAAATTGGAATGTCGGAATTGTCACGGGTGATATCACAGAAAGACCGACTGCGCCCATTTTGGTTGGCACTTTGGAAGCGATTCAAGGGAGGCTAAAACGGGCTACTGATCAAAGACTTCCTGCCTTAGTGACTATAGACGAGTATCAATGGCTTAGTGATCCGGATCGTGGGAATCACTACGAAGGATTCTGTTTGGATCTTCCTCCTCAGGTTCAACTACTTCTCTTGAGCGGCTCGGTGAGCAATCCCCAAGACATTCGTGATTGGCTCGAACGCTTAGGCCGAAAGGTAGTGTCTATCAGCCATCACAAACGTCCCGTTCCACTGGAAGAAGTCGATGTCGATGGCTTAGCAAAACGCATGCCCGATGCTATCCAAGGCTTTTGGGCAAGAAGAGTAGCCGGAGCGTTGTGGAACAATTTGGGACCGGTCCTTCTGTTTGCTCCACACCGGAAGGAAGCAGAGCGGATCGCACGGCAGTGTGCTCGAGAGTTACCTCCTCCGATTGAACCCATTCAACTCACTCGAGAACAGCAGACGATTCTTACTCCACCGCTAGCAAAACTCGTTGAAGCTCGGGTTGCTTTCCACCACAGCGGTATGACTTATTTGCAGCGGGCAGGTGTTGTAGAACCATTAGCTAAGGCGGGGCAACTCCGACTGGTGGTCTCGACTCTTGGATTGGGCTCAGGAATTAACTTTTCCCTCCGCTCAGTTTTAGTGACGGCTCGAGACTACCAATCAGGACCGTATCGGATTGCAATTGCCCCCCAAGAACTTCTCCAAATGATCGGGAGGGCCGGACGCCGAGGTTTAGATGAAACCGGTTATGTTCTGCTATCCCGTGATACCCCAAGACTATCCGAAGCACGACAAGCCCAGCTCAAACGAAACAAGGCACTCCCCTGGAACGTTGTCCTAACAAGGCTAAACTTAAACACTCCAGCTAACAATGAATTATTATATTTCGGCAAGAAGCTCTTTACCCCGACTCCACTAATAATGGGTATTGAAGATTCACAATCCTTAGACCTTCAATCGATCCCCTGTAAAATTCCAACCGATACAGGGCGAGCCCGCCTGGTCCGCCGTACGCGGCGCCCCTTCAAACCCTGTAAAACCTGTTCTTATAATCCGGATTGTAAGGAATTAAACCCGGCACCCACACCTGTTTGGCAATGGGGGCGTATTGGCCTTCTCAACAAACACCTTCAACTAACACAGCGAGGCCTTATCGTACGTCAATTTCTTGGTCCGGAAGGGCTTGCTATTGCAGCCGGTGTCGAAGACTCAAAATACGCGATGGGTGACATGATCATCGATCTGGCCAATCTTTTTGGAGGAGAGCGTTTTTGCCAAGATGCCCCGAGGTGGTCAGGTCGATTGGCAATTGCGTGCCAGAAAGCCTACCGCCGCTTCTCCATCGAAGGCTGGCTGACCTGGGGCGTTCCTTGCAACTATGGAATTGGCGCATCCGAGGTTCTTAAACAATTGCTCAACCGAGAGCGGCGGAAAGGCCAACTCACCGGAGATTTTTCTGGAATCGGAGATATCGACCGACTTCTCGTCGAGTGGACAAGCCTTCTCCGCCAAATTCAGGCCCTTGACGACTATCAGATCGATCGGCTCCAAAGCCTCAAGGAGCACGCAGATTCCTGGTTGAAGCTTTTCCCCCCTCCCGAACTCCCCCCACTTCCCTCCATTCCAGCTCATCAAACGAATCCCACATCACACCGAATTCGTTGGTCCTAGTGTTTCTCTAGAGTGGAAACCCTATTCCAATGGTAGTTCTCCCGATGCTATGGTAATCTATTAACGGAATGCATTCGCAAATCCCATTGGGAAAAGGGTTACCTTATCTAGGGATGATTTTCATCCTATGCTCACCTTTGTATTCACAAACACTTCTTGTCGATACACTTACCACAACAGACACCATCTCTGGACCTGCCACATTCACGACCGTCAATTTTTCAACCTATGGAGCAACGTTTACCGAAGCACCTCTTATATTTGCCCTGACAACCAGCCAAGGAAACAACTCATCTTCTCTCCGACTCCGAAATGTAACGACAACAGGCTTCGAAATTGTCGTCGCTGAATCAGACAGCTGGGACGGACCTCATATTGCAATGCCCGATATCTCGTTTATTGCAGTTACCCCGGGTCGTCACGAGATTGAACCTGGAGTATTTCTCGATGCATCTCGCCGAACCATTAGTGAAACAACGCAGTCCGTTCCGGTTTTTGGAAGTGCAGGATCCACCCGAGCAGTTGAATTTCGCGAAGACTATTCCGCGGCGCCTGCAGTGCTCGCTCAAATTCAAACCATGAACAATGAAACCAGAAACGTCCCGAGCCAGACTTCCCAACCATGGATGACTGCATCCGTGCAAAATATAACATCCAATGGTTTTGATCTTTCCCTAGAACGTTCCGAATCCAATGCAGGCAGTATTACGACCACCGAACAGGTGGGTGTTTTAGCCCTGCAAAACACCACAGGAGGCAGTTTTACCGACGACAACGGGAATGCTATTTCTTGGGAAGCCTTTATCACAGGTCAAACCATTGACGGCTGGGATGATAGCGGAGCCAATATCGCCTTTAACAACACCTATTCTTCCGCTCCTCTTGCTGTTGCAAGCAAAGCAACACGAAACGGCGGCGACGGAGGATGGCTACGAAGAGGAAGCATCTCTTCGAGTCAGATTAACCTCCTCGTTGACGAAGACACGGCTAATGATTCGGAGCGTAACCACACTACAGAACGCGCCAGTCTTGCCGCTTTCTCAGAAGCCACATTGGAAACAGTCACCACTACCTTGGGTTCTAGTCAGATTGTCTGGCAGGGCCCCGGTTCAACAAATTGGAACAATATCGATAGCTGGGACCGATGGGATGGAGATGACTACAATCTGATTGATGGCCAAGACACACTCATCTTCAACAATACAGGATCTTCCGATACAACCGCTACAGTTGATGCGAGCTATACAACCGAACTTGGTAGTATCACGTTTCAGGATACCACTGCCTACACAATTGATGCCTCTGGTGGAGGAAATCTCGTTATCACTGATGCGGGAAATATTATCAATAATTCCAGCGCGACCCAAACGATCAGCGTTCCGATTGCAGCGCGAGGAAGCTCAATCGTTCTCGATTCGGGAACAACCCCAGGCGGTGCCTTGGTCATCAATGCAGCAGGAACTATTGACCTTTCAGACACCAGTGGAGTTGAACTGCAAATCCAAGGTGATAACGATGTCACAATCAATTCAGTAATCTCAGGTGCTGGAGGTACTTTAACAAAAAACGGAACAGGCACTACAACGCTGGGTGGAGCCAACTCATTTACCGGAAACATCGTAGTAAACGCAGGAACCCTTCTCCTAGGAACTTCAAATGTGATACCCAACGCATCAGATGTTACCCTTGCCGGTGGAACTTTAGATACAGCAGGAAACAGTGATGTCCTTTCTACACTTACCCTGACCTCGAACTCCACCATCAATCTAGGAAGTGGTGCAAGCATTATCAATTTTACTAACAGTAGCGCAAACGCTTGGACAGGAGGAGCAACACTCACGATTGCCAACTGGTCTGGAGATGTTAGTGGCGCTGGGACCGATCAGATTTTCTTTGGCAACTCCGCAGGAGGTTTAACTTCCGGGCAATTGGGGCAAATTCAATTTGTGAATCCCCTTGGACTACCTGCTGGAACCTATGCTGCGACAATATTAAGCACCGGTGAAATTGTTCCTGTCCCAGAGGCCGAAACTTGGATAGCACTCGTTTCCCTCATCCTAGTTGGCATACGATCCTGCTGGAAATCCCATTCCTTTCTTTTGGGAAAACGATTGAGTACGGTTTAGGAAAATTCGCTAAAATCAAAAAAAATCTAAATGTCCTGGAATTTTTTGAGCTACCGATCATCGTAACTATATGAATGTAAAGCGTACCTTATCTGGCAAATTGGCACTCGCCCTCACCGGCTTGGCTCTCACTATCACCTCCGTTCAAGCAAATGTCCTAAACTCACTAGCGATTTATAAACCAGAGAAAACCTTTACAGCTTATTTGGAAAAAGACGTACGTATTTTAGAAAAAGCTCCCGTCGTTCTGCGACCTGGTCAATACCTGAAATCCGGAGACGTCTACCTTGTGGATGCTACAGCGAGCAATGGTGCAAACCATGTGTACCTGGAGTTAGTTGTCGACTGGATTGAACCACTTGCCTTAGTAGCTCCAGCTGATGCAATCCGAGTCGCGACAATCATGGGTCCGGCAGAGGCAGCACCTCCTAGCAATCCTCAAGCATTTGTACCAATCAAAAACGGTGACTCTCTGCCGGTGGGTTCTCAAATTCGAGTCGGAGCTGATGGCTGTGTCGGCCTCGATCTCGGAGGCCGCCATGCCGTTTGCTTCACGCCGAACACGGAAGCAGTTATCAAACGAGATCAATCAACCAAAACGGACAAGATAACCGTCGACATCAAAAAAGGTGCTGTTTTTTCACACGTCAATCAAAAGGGTCTACCGACAGATTTTAAAGTTGTCACTCCAAGCGCAATTGCAGCAGCTCGTGGAACCGACTTCGTGACCGTCGCTCTTCCCAACACAACTGATGTTTGGATCCAAGAAGGAACGGTTGAAGTTCAACAGCCCAATGGAACAAGTGTTGGAACTGTGAGCTCAACCGATGGCGGGTCTCCTAAGATCTTACGGTTTCCTGCATCAGCCGATGATGTGGCACGAATTAAAGCTAATTCAACAACTCTCACTGCTGCAGCAACATTAATTCCTCAACTTAATCGATCTCTTCCTGAAATCCGAGTCAAACAAAATGCAGGACAATCATTGACTCCCGATGAACAAAAAATATTAAATGCATCTAAACGGATGCACTATTTAATCAAAGTTGAAACGATCAACACCGGATCTTAACGGTTCGAACTAAATTGCGTTTCAAAAAGGCAGCGAAGTAGGTTTATTCCTGCTTCCTGACTTTTTTCAGGGTGGAATTGAAAGGCTGCAATGTTTCCCTCGGTCATACCACTTATGATTCGAATTCCATACTCCGTTTCACATTGCCCCCTATTTCCTCGAGACTCAACCGCTGGGTAATAACTGTGAACGTGATAATAGTAAGGGTTTGACGAGAAGACGTCCCGTAAGGCACTTTTATGATCCGATTGCCAAGAAACTTGATTCCATCCCATATGAGGCACTTTTCCCACAGAATCAGGAAATCTGACAACCTTCCCAGGAAAATACCCAATCCCCTCAACGCCAGGTGATTCCTCACTCTCTTCAAATAGTAACTGATATCCAAGACAAATCCCCAAAAATGGTCGATTTTCCGACAACCATTCCTTAATAGGAATAATCAGATCACGCTCTTCGAGGTTTCGCATCGCGTCGCCGAAAGCTCCAACTCCAGGCAAAACAATCACTTGAGGATCCACGCGAGCAAAATCGTCTCTTGTTTCAACAAGAACTACCTGACATCCCACTCGCTCCAATGCTTTTTCAACACTGCGGAGATTCCCCCGATCATAGTCAATCAATCCAACAGTTTGCATTACACACCTGTCTAAAGCTTCCCTTTAGTAGTAGGTAACCCTTTAACTCGAGGATCCACTCGACATGCCATATCCAAGGACTTAGCCAATCCTTTGAAGATGGATTCAGCCATGTGGTGGGCATCACGACCGTAAATCACTTCAACATGTAAGTTCATTCCTACGGTATTCGCAAAAGCGCGCAAAAATTCCTCGATCAATTGGAGAGGAAAATCCCCACATTTACGTCTCGTCAAGGAAGCTCTCAACTCCAGATAGGTCCGCCCGCTCAGATCAACAACGACTCGAGCTAAGGTTTCATCCATGGGAACATAAGAATATCCATAACGGCAAATACCCGCTTTGTCACCCAATGCTTCTTTAAACGCCTGCCCTAAGGCAAGGCCAACATCTTCGACAGTATGGTGTTGATCGACTTCGAGGTCTCCCTTCGCATCGATTTTTAAATCCATCAATGAATGCTTTGAAAAAAGTGTGAGCATATGGTCGAAGAACGGCACACCCGTTTTGATATTCGACTTTCCAGCTCCATCCACAACGCACTCAAGTGAGATATCTGTTTCACTTGTCGTTCTCTCTATTTTTGCTTGGCGTTTTTTCATTTTTTAAACCGAATTGCTACAGACTCTTGGTGAGCTCCCATCGATTCAACTTCAGCAAGTGTTTCTACTGACTTTCGAATCTTGCCCAAAGAGGCTCGATCAAATTGCACGATACTCGTTCTTCTAAAAAACTGGCTGATATTCAACCCAGAAAAAGCCCGAGCAGCTCCTCCCGTCGGTAGTGTATGGCTAGGTCCTGCGGCATAATCACCCACAGCTACGGGAGAATAATTACCAATGAATACTCCCCCACAATTCCTAATCGATTTGGCAATCTTACTTGCGCCCCTGCAATTGATCGAGGCATGCTCGGGGGCGATACTCTCAACCAATTCAATTCCAGCTTTAATGGATGGGACGTGGATCAGAAAACATCCAAGATTCAGTGTTTCTTTCAGGTATTGCTGCCTTTCCAAGCTCTCCATCTGATCATCGATGCACTTTACCACTTTGTCTAAAACCCTCTGATCGGGCGTCACGAGATAAATCTGGCTGCCAGGACCATGTTCAGCCTGAGCCAATAGGTCTGCGGCGACACACTCAGGTCGAGCTGAACTATCGGCCAATACTGCAATCTCACTTGGACCAGGCAACAAATCGATTCCGACCACTCCGAATACCTGTCGCTTTGCCTCCACCACATAGGCATTTCCTGGTCCCGCAATCATATCCACTGACTGAATGGTCGATGTTCCGTAGGCCATGGCAGCAATCGCTTGAGCACCGCCAATTTGATAGATTTCGGTCGCTCCTGCTTGCTTGATTGCATACCAAAGGACGGGATCAATCGGAGCAGGAGAACAAGCCACGATTTCTTTTACGCCGGCAACCCGAGCTAAAGTAACAGTCATCAAAGCCGTAGAAACAAGAGGCGCGGTTCCACCAGGCACATAGATACCCGCACGTTTGTAGGGATCATAGCGTTCTCCAACCCTCCCCCCCTGGGTATTCTTTCCCATCCAACCCTTCGGTGTTTGGCCTTTGTGAAACTGTTCAACATTCTTCATCGCAAGGCGAATAGCCTGCTTCACCTTCGCAGATGGCTGCGGCACCCTGCCTTTCAATTGCAAGGAAACCCGAGTAATCTGATGCGGACTGAATTTATTTGAGATCTCTACAAGAGCACGGTCTCCTCCATCGCGCACGTCCGATAAGATCCGCCGAACGGTCCGCCGAACATCCATGTTTGGCTCTGGAACTCGAATGAGACTTTCTAACTTTCTCCGATAGCCTTTTTGTTTATGAGATATTTGTTTCACACAGTCACCTTAATTTAGAGCGCTGAAGCATACTCCATTCTTCGTTGCTGAAAAGAATATATCAGGAATTTCCGAGCTAAACTTGACGGCAAACAGCCGCATAATAACGTTACTTGCATGACTGTTCTCAGTGTGAATTTAAACAAGATTGCTCTCTTAAGGAACTCGCGAGGCCATGATTATCCAAACGTTTTACATATGGCAGAACGTTCTTTAAAACTCGGTGCCGGTGGAGTCACTGTCCATCCGCGCCCGGATGCCCGTCACGCGACATATGAAGATGTAAGGCGTCTTCGAACTTGGATCAAAACCTTCCCGGACTGTGAGCTCAATGTCGAAGGCTATCCGTCCGAGTCATTTCTCGATCTCATCGAAGAAACTGCACCCCATCAATGCACGTTAGTTCCAGATGCGGATAATCAACTGACATCTGATCACGGTTGGGACCTGCCGAAAGAAATAGAGCTATTAAAACCCATGGTCTCAAAAATTAAAGAAGCAGGTGTCCGCGTTAGTATCTTTATCGATGCCAATCCCAAAATTGCGTCTCTGGCTAAGGAAACCGGAACGGATCGTGTCGAATTGTATACGGGACCCTATGCTGAAGATTTCTCTACAGCCAAAGCCGAGGTAACAATGGCTTCTTACCAAAAAACAGCTCAAACTGCATTTGAGGCCGGACTAGGAATTAATGCAGGCCATGATCTAGATCTGAACAATCTTGCCCCCCTTCTCAAACGAATTCCTAAAATTGAAGAAGTGTCGATCGGTCACGCACTCACCGTCGAAGCACTCGATCTTGGGTGGGATGAAACAATTCGCCGATACCTTGAGATTACCAACGCGAGTAAATGACTAGGCCATGCGAACTAGCATCTCCCGAGTAATGGGCTCAATTGGATCTCGCCCGTCAAAAAATCTCTCGATTTCCTCAATTGCTTGCTCGCACATTCGCTGGCACTCATAACCTCCGGTTCCCGCAAGGTGAGGCGTCAAGAAACAGTTCGGTAATGTATAAAGTGGACTTAACGCTTCGGGCGGCTCCGGCTTTGTGACGTCAAGGACCGCGGAGATTTTGTCTTCACGAAGCACTTCGATCAGTCCCTCTTCATCAACTAAGGCTCCTCTTGCCGTATTGATAAAAGTAGCTCCATCCCTCATCAGAGATAAGTTGCTGAAATTGATCATTTTTTGGGTTTCGGGAATGTCTGGAGCATGTAACGAAACAACATCGCTCGACTCCATAAGCTCATCAAGGTCCTGCTTATTAACACCCAACCTTCTTGCTTCATCTTTGGTGAGGTAAGGATCATAGACTGAGACCTGGACTCCAAGTTTTAACAACTCATCAATCACTAACCGCCCGATTTTGCTAGCCCCAATGATACCGACTCGGCTTTGAGGGCCGATTCCTTTTAATGGGTAGTGAAACTTATTCCACGCTTCATTCCGCTCCTTCTTGAGCTGCTGCGTGTGCCGAAGCACATTTTTCAGACCAAGAATAACCATAGCTACCGTATAATGGGCAACGGGGATAGCGTTGGGACCTGCAGTTGCAGTGACCAAAATGTTTCGATCAAAAAGCGCTGGACAGGCCCAGCTCTTGACGGTGCCCGCAGCATAGAAAACACCTTTCACTCGGGTGCTCTCATGAAACCAATCATC
This sequence comes from Verrucomicrobiota bacterium, assembly GCA_039027395.1. Classification (GTDB taxonomy): domain Bacteria; phylum Verrucomicrobiota; class Verrucomicrobiia; order Methylacidiphilales; family JBCBYL01; genus JBCCKK01. The sequence continues at coordinate 19,422 of JBCCKK010000010.1, forward strand.
CTGGAACTTTGGCAAGCCCCAGGTCGCTAACACACAGTCGACTCGGTCTAGATAACTTACAAAATCAGTCGTTATATGCGATGCAGGCTCGACGACATCAACAATATGATCAAGTCGGTTTCTTAACTCTTCGGAAAAGAAATTTGAATAGTGGTCTCCGACGAACCAGAGTAACGCTACTGGCTTCGACATCGTGCTGGCTAAATCAGTCTAAGAAGAAAGACCCAGCTTTTCTTCCAGGTTCGCCTTAGAAGTCATTCCGACGATTTCTTCTTTTTTCTCACCGTTCTCGAAGATGATCAGCGTAGGAATCGCACGAATGTTGTATTTCCCGGCCAAATCTGCGTTTCCATCCACATCTACCTTGCCGATCGTGACCCCATCAGGATGTTCTTCTGCAATCTGCTCGAGCAAAGGTGCGATCATTTTACATGGCCCACACCATTCTGCCCAGAAGTCGACCAATACCTTCCCCGAGGCTTTGAGGACCTTTTCGTCAAAATTGCTATCGTTTAAAACTAGAAGATTTTCGCTCGCCATAAGGTGTAAGTGTTATACAGCCAGATCTTAATTGCAACTCACTTATTTCGACAAAACCAAGACAAATACGCCTACCTTGACCTACCTAGAAAAAACTGTCGATCTAGAGAATATCAAGGAGACCTAAGACAACTACAGCAGTGCTAATGAGGGAGATAACGCCGGCAACGATTGCCAATGCATCTCCTCCTCCACCGCCTGCAGGAGCGGGTGCCATTGCTACAGCCGGTGCCCCAGTTGCAGGAGCTCCAGCACGAACAGGCGCTTTACCTGCTGGAGGTTTCATACCTGGAGCTTGCGCTTTAGCGGCCGCTGCAGCGCCAACAGGAGGTGCCATCGATTCAGTAGAAGGCCCTGAGGTCGGTGCTTGCGGTTTTGGCATTACCCCCTTAGCCGAAGGTGCTAATGGTTTCGTTGCCCGTTTAGGCGAAGCTGTCGGTGGCTGTGGTGCCGGTGGCGTGAAAGCAGCAGGAGCCGCAGGTTTACTTGGCGGCGGTGGCTTAATAATACTTGTCTTAGCTTTTACATCGTCCGCCGAGGATTGCAGCTCCTTCTGAGGAAGTGGAACTTTTCCAGTCATCACCGGGGATGGTGCCGGAGCGGCGCCCGGGACAGCGGGAGGCTTTGGCAATTGTCCCATAGACGGTGCGACAGGTGCCGCAGGAGCAGGAGCAGCCGGAGCGGGAGGTGCAGCCATTTGATTTGGAACTGGAACCGTTGGGGTTGCAGGTTTTGCGGGGGCTAAAGGCTTCGTGGCCGATCGAGTCGATGGCACTGGAGGTGCCGGCTTAGGTGGCCCTCCCAAAGGTGTGACAGGAGGCTTAGGAGCTGGTGCGGCAGGTGCAGGTGCCGACGGCACGGGTGGTTTCGGTGTTGCGGCTACCGGGGGATTCGGAGCTGCCGGGGCAGCGGGAGCCTTAGGCTTTACCGGAATTGTCGGAGCAGAACTGATTGAAGGAGCTGGAGCCGCTTTTGCTATTGTTGGTTTCGGAGGCGCAGGCGCTGGGCTGGGAGCCGAAAACCCAGCCGCTGGTTTTGGAACAACACCGCTTCCTCCTGGAATGGTTGCTGTGGGCTCTTCTTGGGCCTGAATATTAATAGTCTCTGTTGTTTGCACTTTAGCTGCAGGCTTAGATGCCTTTGGTGCAGGAAAACTAAATGCACCAGCCTTGGGAGGGGCGGAAGGTGCAGGTGTTAGAGCCGGAGCTTTCGGCGGGGAAGGAGCTGGAGGTGCACTGGGAGTGGGAGCACTCGGTGCTGCTGCCGCTCCTCCTCCAGGGGTCATAGGACGAGTTACATTCAATTGATGCAACGATCCTGAAGGAGGCTTGGGTGAAGGGGGCTGAACAACCGGAGCTTTGGCAGCAGGCGTTGGAGCCGGAGGTGTCGCCGGTTTTACGGGCGTGGGAGCCACAGGTGCAACCGGAGCTGCGGGTGGAGTCGGCTTAACTTGAACCGTTGGGGCAGCCGTGGTAGCTGGCGCCGGGGGAGAAATCTTGGCAGCCGGAGCGGGAGGCGTTTTGCCGAAAGCACTCATTGGACCACCACCGGTCCCTGGCTTTGGCGGCAAACTGATCCGCATGGTTTCTTTTTTTATTTTTCCCTGGGTGACTTTTAAATTCGGATTGGAAACACCGCCTGCAGGCTTTGCTGGAGCAGCTGCCGGAGGGACGGCGGCAGAAGGCGCTGCAGCGGGAACTGGATTCTTTGTTGTGCTACGCGCTGCACCGAGAGCTGCCCCCACATTGATCGTCTGCTTAGGAATATTCATCCCCGCAGGAAGCTTTGGCATCTGAGCCGCGCTCGGCGGTTTCGCCGGCATTTTCGCTCCGGGAGGTAACTTCGGGGACGAAGGTGGTGGTGGTGTCGCCATAAGCATTAACTAAACCGAACAGGACGAATGCCGTCAACTACTTTTTAAAGATAAGTAGATAAAAAATACCGTACCTTCCATTCAATTCCTAAGTTACAAAAGCTTACCTTCATCCCAAAACGCACGAAATGCATTATTCCAACTCCAACGTGCTTGCACTGCTTTAGCGTTTGTTTCGCAACGCTCATCGGACCAACGCTCATCGGCCCACGTTTCAATTGCTTGAGTCCATGCTCCTCGGTCTTTGGCAGGTAAGATGAGTCCATTCTGACCACTATTAACCAGTTCGCAAGGGCCGCCTATGTTAGAAACGAATGCAGGAAGCCCTGATGACATTGCTTCGATAACAACATTGCCAAAAGTGTCCGTGGTGCTTGGAAAAACAAACAGGTCTGCGGATGCATAGGCTTGAGCTAGATCTTCCCCGTTCAAAACTCCAGTGAAAATGGCCCTCGGTAATCGCCGCCCCATCTCTTCCGAGTAAGGCCCCTCCCCGACAATCGCCAAATCCAGTTGCGCTCCATTGGACCAAAGCGTTTCCATGACATCTGCCAAGAACTCCAATTCCTTTTCTTTGGAAACCCTTCCTACATAAAGAAGCACTGGATGGTTGGCTCCACGATTCTTCCAAAAATCCTCTTTACGCTTGGTATGATTGAACAATTCGGTATCCAGCCCCCGAGGAAGAATCTTCAATTTTTCCTCAGGAATCCCCCGTGCAATCCAACAATCTTTGTAAAACTGAGAGTTCACATAAACCAAATCCAGCTGCGAATAAAACCAGTGCATGAAGTTCCACATCATCGTTTCCATCACTTCATCCTCGGTTAAGATACGGACATATTGAGGGAAATCTGTATGGTAGATTCCAGAGGTGCGTAAACCCATCAACTTAGCCGCTGCTAAAGCCGTTAACCCTACAGGTCCCGGAGTGCTAATGATACACTCAGTAAATTTCTGCTGCTCGATGTAGTCGATCATATCGAGAATCGGCGGAAAACTAAGCTTTTGTAGCTTATATTCTGGAAGCTCAAACTCTCCTACCGGTTCAAAGTTCTTTATTTTGATATCGTTGATCCGGCAATCCGCTCGAGAAGTCACAACCGTTAGGTCTTCTTCTGCATGCAAAGCAGCCTTCGCCATGGTTCGAATCGTTCGAGCAACTCCATTGACATCTTCTAAGGTATCCGTGAACCAAGCTCGTTTATTGTTTGCTAGAACGTCAGGAGCTTCTCCACCAAACCGCTTCGCCGTTTGTCTCCAAAGATGGCGACTACCATAAAGATTGAAGTAGGAAAAAATATAAGGCGATACGCTACCGACAACAGGGAGCATCCCACTCGCCGGTTGCAGGGTTTCCAGATAGTTTTGTTGTTGAATCTGGCCCAAAATTTGATGAAACAGCCGGTAAATCAAATCGTTAGCCACCTTCGATGCCACCCGAAATGAGCGACGCTCAGCAGTCGTTTCCGACTGAATCACTTCGTCGATCTCAGCTTTAACTTTGGGATCTAGGAAATAAACCGTCAGTTCCCGGTTTAATGAAAGATCGTTTGGCTTAAGGAGATCGAGTGCTTTACCGGTTCGAATCGCCTCACCTAGATGCCCCAATCGTTCTGAGAAGGTTAACTGAGCCGGATTCTCCCCGGCCAGAAAACGTTCCGCGATCCGCTCAAGGAGCTTCGCTCCATTCGGTGCAGTCTTGCTGATTTGATCTGCTGCATACGAAAAAATGATTTTGTAAAGGGCTGCCGAAAAGCAAGCCACATCGGTGGCATCTCCTCCTACTCTCCCCTTGCCTGACTCCAACTGCTCCAGAAAGTCGCTTACAGAACCCGATTGGTCCACCTCGGTCCATGCCTTTCCGATGTAGAGGCTTGCATGATCATCCGAGCCGCCAAAAAGGACTTTTTCCCAGGGGCGGTCATGGGCCGGATCGAGATCATGCTTGTTAGCCAACTCCTCCAACTTTCGCTGGTCAAGTTGATCGATGATGGCTCTAAAGACATCTTGTTGAACTCGAGAGGTTGAAAAATTTGTTCCGTCAAAAATGCGGAATAACAAGAGCAATTTTTCGATGTGCTCAGGCATCAACAAACCATTAATACTCGTTAACGGATAACACACTCCGTGAACCAGTTTTTCCTGGCGCAAATAAGCAGACAACTCGAAGATATTGTTTCGCAGATCGCTAATTTCTTTGTGTTGGCTCTCGTTTAGATTCCAAACCAAAAGATGGATCTTGCAATGATCGTTCGGAAAATAAGTTGTTACTTTTTCACTGAGGAAAACATCCGTATGATGAGCGATTTCTAAACAACCCTCCAAGCGGTTGTGGTCGGTTATCGTAACCCATTGAAAGTCCTGTTCCTTCAGATCTCGATAGATCTTTTCAGGAGAAGTATAACTTTCTGGAACTCCAAGCTTTCTTAGGATCCATTCGGAAGGCCGGTCTGAGTAAAGTGATTGAACCTGGAGATCACAGCGATGCATAGTCGCGGTAGGTTAACGGTCGAAATTCTTCCGCCAAGGCCATTTCTACAATTTCACCG